>DATKWR010000432.1:0-3326 GCA_035529475.1 Sedimentisphaerales bacterium
CTTCCGGCCAGATCAGCTTCGGCATACGATCCAGATCGTACCCGGCGGATAGGAGGTGATCTCTGGCTTTCGCGCGAGCCTCGTCGCTGAGCGGCGGAAGCTGTAATCCTTTGCGGTTGACCAGTGTCGTCATTTTCGCCACCTTGCGATTTTCTATTTATGATTTACTATTGATTATTTATGGTAACAAATCACTTGACTCACCAATATTTATGAAATCAAGAACTTCCCTCAATCCTAATTTATCCATGCAATACTTGAATAGAATTGGGTGAGTACTTTGCATTAAATCAAATCGATTAGGCCGTGATTCTAAATGTATTCCAAAACAGCAGTACATACAGCCGGTATGTTTCACACCAGTATTGTAAATCGGACAGTAAGGCACCTTCATTGTCTCAAGGTAATCCCAAACATCACTTTCCGTCCAAAAGGCCATCGGCGTACATTTAGGAATTGCAATCAATTCTTGATAGCAGCCATGTTTCATATAGGCATATCGCCGTTTGTTCGAATCACCTGCCATTGTTCCCACATAAGATGCTCGCCCCGTCGCTTTATAGTATTTTGTTATAGGCCTTATTTTCATAATCTCACAGCAACGGGGTGAAATCTTAAATGGTGCATCCAGCAAAAAACGCCATTTCTTGGGCAATTTGCCAAACGAACCGCGTTCATCACCGTTCAGTGCTTTATTTTTAGTGCGTTCACTGGTCCCTGGACTTGTAATTCGATTACAAGCATCAGCTACTGATTTTGAAATGACAGGATAGCCGTGTTTGGTAAGAACTTCTCGGAATCGTAGAGCTGGCTTTATTGTTACAATATTTGGAACAATCTTTACAAACGAACGGATTTCAGGATATTCTAACCCTGTATCGACAAACACCCCCGGAACATCTGGGAAGATTGACCGTACCATATGCAGAAGTACCGTCGAATCTTTTCCGCCAGAAAATGCAACGTAAACATTTCCTCCATATTTTTTATACCAATAATTAATTCTATTTTGGCTCATTCGAATTTTGAGTTCGAGCGGATAATTTTGCCTGAGTTTAAGAATTTCAGGTTTTATTGTAAGCTCTTTAGTTTCCATGGTGCGGCAAGTGATTTATTACCATTATTTATCCTGCCCGTCGTCGTGTATTGTTATCGTGTCGCCATCTTTGCAGAAATTCCTGATCGCACTGTCTCGTTCGGCCTTTGCTTTCGCCCTTCGTTCCTGCTGGGTCAAAAAACTGTCCGGACTTTCCCTCGGCTCGGCCGCTTCGCGGTCCAGTTCTGCCTGTGTCACCGGATTTCTCGCGGTGCTCTTGAGCTTCGTCTTGAATGGCAGCTTCCAATTAGCTGCGACCTTCGCCCAGTCGATCTCGCCGGGTGCCGCGTCGGTGCCGGCGATCTTCAAAATGGCCTCGAACTGCTGCTGTATGTGCGGCAAGGTAAGACATGCTGGCCCGGACCTGGCGAGCATCAGGTTCGCCGGGTACAGGTGGCGCAGCTCATCCTGCGTCGCGCAATTGATGCAGAGTCCCTTCGGCGTCGCCGCCTTACGCAACATCCGGGCCTTCGATCCCGGTACCGGCGCGACCTTAACGGCCACGCCGCACCGCGAACAGGTGGGTGCGTTGTCAAATAGTGTCTCTTTCATGGGGTCACCTTCTTCGCCGGTTTGGCCTTCGGCGTGCCGTCGGCCTTGAGATTCTTCCACGATTTCGGCTCGGTGAAGCCCTTGCGCATGCAGATGCCCTTAAACAGATCATCGACGTCTACGCCGATGACCCCGCCTATCCATTTCGCCTTCTCGATGCTGTCCTGCGGCGTCTGCGTGATCGGGCCGGCCCACGTGATCGCTCGCGTAAGTGTACCTTTGACGCTTACCCACAGAGCCACCTCCGTAGTAGCCAATTCTCCCTCCCCTTTTCCTGCGATAAGCTTTCGGATGCCTTCCGCTGTTCGTTTGGCGTTCGAGTGCCAGAGTGGTTGATTGCCGATGATCGCCACCATCGAGGCGATGCCGCGGAGTTTGTCTTTGTACGTGACCTGGTCAACAGTTGAAGTCTCTACTGCTGCCTCCAGATCCATCAATACCTGCGACCATCGTTTGCACTCCAACATCACCCGCTTTTCCTTCAACGGCGTAGGGCCGGCATTCCTGCCGGAGCTTGAGCTTCCCGACTGTACCGGCTTCACGTAAGTGAGCTTGCCCGCTCCTTTACCGACCACGTGCATCGCCGGCACGGCGCCGGTTGTTGTTTTGGATGTCGTTGTGTATTGCCAGTGACTCAGGAACTGGCCGACATTTTTGACTATCGCGTCGCACCCGCGGCCCGGAGGATTCTTCGCAATCAGTACGAGCTTCGGATGCTTCGCTCTCAGCTCCTTCGCTCGCCGCGCCAGCCACGTCAGCCGCTTACTCTCCCAACAAGCCCGATCGAGACACTGATCGCCGGCCCGGGCCTGATCGTCACTGTCGAACCACAGGAAGGGCTGATGCCCGCTGCGCTTGCTGCAACTCGAACACGCACCGGCTGCCGGTACAATCGTTTCGTCGTCAAGATTCCATTGCGATTTCGAGAGCAGGCACAGCAACTGGGACATTTGCTCTTCGAGATCGACGGCGGTCCAGTGGTTGGCAGTCGACCAGCTCGGACTTGCCTGGCCGTAGACCTGATCCTGAATATGCTCGGGCATCCGAGCCAGGAGAATCATGTGCGACACCGCCCAGCCCGAGAATCGCGGCGTCTCGAGCAGCTTCTTCCATTTCTTCGACAGGCTCCTGACCACATGGACTCGCCTGAGAACCCAGTGCTTCGGCTTGCCGATGCGCTTGGCGATAGCCTCTGCGTCGCCGGCCATCCGGTCCATGTAATGCTCGATTTCCGCGATTTCTTCTTGCGCCGTCAACGCCTTGCGGAACTGGTTCTCGATGTAGGTCAGGTCCAGGGCTTCGGCTTCGGTGAGGCTCTCATGTACGATCGCCGGGATCCACTCCACGCCGGCCGCCCGACAGGCTCGCCATCGCCGCTCGCCGTATCGCAGCTCGTACTTGCCTTTCTTCTTTGGGTGGATTCGGACCACCACTGGAACGCGAACGCCGCCTGCTTCCGGTTTGACACTCTCCACCATCTCCAGGAACTCCGGATCTGTCTCGTCAATGCGCCGCATGTTGTCCCTTGTCGGCAGTACGTCGGCCACGGCGATTTGTTTGAAAATAGGCTGTTGCATCTGATCTCCTTTCGCTAGTTAATTCTTCCCGTCCAATGATCGCCAGATTTGCAGGCGGAATACCCGCGACCGGTTTCGCTCGGTGACTGTATGCCGCCTGT
>DATKWR010000433.1:0-2750 GCA_035529475.1 Sedimentisphaerales bacterium
GATCGACGCGATGAGCACCGCCGCCGATACGTACTCGAACCCGCAGCCGTCGATCCCGCAGCGCAGCGCCGACGTCGCCCGGCCGTCGGGCAAGATTCTCATCGGCGAATGGCAGAGCAACCACGTCCCCATCAAGGACGATAAAGGCTGGTGGTGCTGGGAGGGTGCGCGGAACTACCTCTTCGCCGACGGCCGGGTCAGCTTTCTGAAGGCCAAAGAAATCCGCCCCGCCAGAGACAACCTGCCCGACGCCAACCTCACCCAGCACGGCATCAAAGGCGCCGACTGGCCGTAAGCGCCGAGCACGCGGTCCGCGTCGTTCGGGCCTGCGCGCGCAGGCGTCCCGAGACGAAGGCGAGGGACCTGTCCCTGATTTGCTGCTACCCTGATCCCCACCCCTTGGTCTCCCGATAAACCGATCCCCGCCGTTCTGAATTCTGTGTCCGGTATTCTGCCGTTGAGATTTGTTTCAATTTTCCCGGATTTTTTCAAAAAAGTTGACAACGTTTCGGGCTTCTCAAACGCTTCTCTCTATAGAAAGCCCTCTGTCTTGGCTCTGTTTCTGCCTTTGTTGGCACGGCAGCCCGCCGGGATGTATTCGAGGAAATAGCGAGATGGCGGAAGTTCTGACACGGATTTATCCGCCTGACGTATGGCGGATTAACGCGGATTTACACGGATTCTTGACTCAAATTGAGTATGATATCCCCCGAAAAGCCAGGCCGAAGGGGGATCTTCTCTATTTGCTTCATGATTTAGTGAAACGTTTTTGGCATTTCGGAGTTTATAATTGCGATGACAGCCGAGGCTAATAGAAAACTGTTAATGAGACGCGTTGATTTGGCAAATAGCGAAACAGATCAGGATATCCTGATAAAACAGGCGTGCAGTGACCGTACGGCCTTTGCCCGGCTGTATCGGATGCACTATGAGAGAGTGTTTCGCTATTGTTCACGAAGGTTGTTCAACCGGCACACAGCAGAAGACGTAACTTCTACCGTTTTTTTTAGAGTTATGAGAACAATTAGCACTTTTGAAGGGAATTCCGATGGCTTTCGCAACTGGCTGTATCGTATCGCGACCAACGCTGTTAACGATCACTTAAAGACGGCGAAACGGCGGGCGGAGACTATCAGAAATGCCGCCCAGCAATACGGTTCTGATCATGCGTCTGCCACAGAATCGGATAAGGAATTTCAGAAGAAGAATCTTGCCGTCAAGCAGGCTCTTCTGGGCCTCAAACCAAAGTACCAGACTGTCATCACATTACGTTTCTTTGAAAAAATGAAATTGATAGAAATTGCCGAGATTCTGGGGCAAAACCCAGCTACGATCCGCACTCAGCTTGCACGTGCATTGAGCAAGCTGCGAAAAGAGTTGAGAGCTACTGCTCAATTGGAACCGTGAGGTTTGAAGATGAACGATAATAATGAAGATATAGAGCAAGTGTTGGAAGGTGTCACTTTTGACGACGCTCCTGATCACGGGCATCAAAACCTGCTCGAACAGAAACTTCTGCTTAACTTCAATGCGGTCCAGCCTCGGCACAATGCCACATGGAGAATTATTATGAACACCAAATTGACTAAACTTGCCACAGCAGCAGTAATTCTGATTGGAGTATTTGTAGGCTTGCAGTTTATCAGCGGCACATCAAGCGAGTTATGGGCACAGGTCCGCGACCAGGTTGCCGCCGTCAAAGCCGTTGTCTACAAAGCCAAAGTAAACGCTACCGAAAATGGCCGACCCCTCCAGTTGCAGATACAGGCAACACTCGCCGACGAATACGGCACGCGAATGGACGCCTACATGGGCGCCCAGTTGGTAGGGCGATCCTTTACGCTGGCAGATAAGAAGTCTCACATTTCTATCTTTCCCGCACAAAAAAAATACATCGAAGTGGCGCTTACCGAAAAAAACCGAATAGAAAACGGTGACCCAAAGCTTATCGTCGAAGCATTTTTGCAGGGTGACTATAAAGAACTGGGACGCCGCGAAATCAACGGTGTTACTCTCGAAGGCATCCAGTCCGACCAGGTATCCCCCACAGCCGGCTTCCCCGGTGGCCGCGGACTGATGGATGCACTGGAGGGTAAGTTCTCTGCCAAAGTCCTCGCCAGTTTGTGGGTTGACATAGCAACCGGCTGGCCCGTCGAAATCACCATGGACATCACCGACGAAGATGGCAACGAGCATATGACTATCGTCGTCAGTGATTTCCAGTGGGACGCGCAAATCGATCCTGCAACTTTCGCCTCGGTCATCCCCGAAGGTTACACGCTCATGTACAAGGTAAATGCAGAACACCCCGAAGAAGGCAGCCAGCTCATTGATGGCCTGAAGTACTTTGCACAAATCAACGATGGCAAGTATCCCGCCAAACTCTCGATACGAGATGTTGTTGGCGAGATCGGCAATATCTACAGGGCTAAGTCAGGCGACCCGTCCTTCCGGATAGATGACGCACAGGTCTCAACTCTCAAATACGGTGCCCAGTATTTTCAAACGCTCCACAAAGATGGCAAAGACCCCGTCTATTACGGCCCAACAGTTACCGCCGACGATGCGAATAAGGTACTGCTCAGATGGAAGCTGGGTGATGGACGGTACCGTGTGATCTTTGGCGATTTGAGAATCGAGGATCTAAGTGCGGAGCGACTGGCGGAACTGGAAGCAGACTAATTTATACTTGAGACAACCAGGACTTGGCCGGAGGACCGACCCTGACTACCGGATCGGTCCTTCCTTTA
>DATKWR010000434.1:0-5027 GCA_035529475.1 Sedimentisphaerales bacterium
GCATCATGCTCCTTTTCTTGGTCAATAGGTACCGTATAAATTGATTGTCCGCTGTTTTCTGCCGTTATAGGGGTTTCGCCCCATTATCTATTTTGGTGTTGCTATCGAGGCCCTTCCTGCTCTCAAATTCTTCCCTGGACACCATCCCCCACGAGATCCAAAGTTTTAAATCGCTGACTCGCCATAAACAACGTTTCCCACAGCGAAGTTTTCGCGGAATAGTTCCGGCTGCATCCATCGACCACCACGTGCTGAGGGAGAGTCCGCAGATTTGGGCAGCGTCTTTGGCGCGGAGGGCGAGCGGTTGCAGTTGAAGCTCAAGCATCGTCGCCGCCTCCCGAAATGGGCATTGGTACGAGCCAAAATTCCGCACCGTCCATTTCTATCGTCCGCGGCAGAAGCTCGTGAGGCGTGTGGGCCCAAAGCGTATCGATATTGCGTTGGCCGGTTGCCGGATTGACAACTTCGAACCACATACCTACTGATTGGGGGTCAAAGAAACGTTCACGTCCCACCGTAATAAACGGCATTCCCAAATCACTCCAGAGGCGAATGACCTGGACATCCAACCTGCAACGACCAGCAAAATCCCATTCCGTGATTAGCCTCAGTAGAAGTCTTTCGCGGTGTCGCAGTTCACTCTTTTTGATCTTGGGTTTCATGCCGATATTATCGGCGTAAGATTTGGGAGCTTACCATTTTGTCTGTAAAGAAATGTGTTGAAGGCTTGTAGGGCTTAAAGAGTAGAGAATTTTCTTGAACTTTTCGCTTAAGTAAGCTGTAGGTGCTTACGCTTTTGCTTCTGCAACTTACTCCAAAAAGTTATGAGGCCCCTTTCACTGAAGCGGCGACCAGGAAACTCGCCGCGCAATTTGTTTTTGATCTCCTTCCATGTCAGAGCCACACCGGGTTTCTTCAAAACCACAATCCGGCCCACTACGTCATCCGTATATGTGCCTCGTTTGGACCTGCTCTCATGTATGGCGTGTTTTATCATTTCAATGAATTTGTCCGGGTCTGGGTATGATAGCTGTCTTTCTCGCTGGGCAGGCTCGGCCTGCGGGGCCTTCTGCCTTAGCCGCCTCACATATAAGCCGCGTTCTCTCTCAAGCAGCTTGCACCATGCTTCTGCATCCTGGTCCGTGATAGCAATGTCGTAATATGCGTCGCTCAGGTCCACGGCCAAAGCGTTGAAGGCGTTATTGATCTTCGCCAAAAACGCTTCTGTACTTTGCCGTTTCTTCGGATAGTCAATGAGGTCGAAGCTGTCATTGACCAGCGCGGAAACGCCGAGCGAAAACCAAAGGGCTGCGTGAAGGAAATTGTTATATCGTGTGGCGTCGGGTTCCGGCCAGCCGGAGGGGAGAAAGTCACCGTGATGCTGATACCAACTTTCCGCAAATTCAAGCCATTGCTGCCGATGTTGCGGATTCTGACAAAGCAACGCCATCACCCAGTAGTCGAACCATCCATCGGCAAGCTCTTGATCCGTCCGCGTTTGCTTCGAAGCTGTTGCCCATAGGCGCAGTATCCGGCTGAAGATATCTTTAGCAATGGCGTATTCGCGGGGATGTTCATCGCGGCCTTTAGTTCGGAGCCAGCGGTTGGCACATGCTTCCGCGTTATTTAACTTGGCGAGAAAATCAATCTTCATGTGTCACATACCTTTCATTTCGGGCCGGGCCAGGCGAGTCAGTGAAAGGTAGGTGAACCCGGAACACCAACTCGCCCGGACCGCACGGCAGTTGCAAGCTGCCTACCCATCTTGTACATCTATGAGACTAACGATCTTGCGGCGCGTGTCAAGTGATTGATGCCTCCAATGTTTGTTAACCAGTGCGAGGTCTGGATCGACCTGGCCGGCTTCGCCGCGTAGATTTTCAATAGATTTTCCCGATTTAGCCCCTGGTAATAGGTCCGGTGATTCTGCTTTGGAAGCCTCTAAGTCTGTAGGTGGAAAAGAGTTAGAATCATTGGGCCCGCAAGGATTCGAACCTTGGCTCAATTGATTCTCTGTCTATTGCCCGCCTTGGGTAGTTCGTCCATGGCGGATTCGGGCGCCCCCTATCCGTTTAGCACAACCGTCACCAGGCTCACGTGGGACTCGGAATTATTGAAAATGGAAGGCTGCATCAGCGGCGACAACTGGCCCATCGCGTGGGTCAACGACGATCTTCAGATCACCGCCTTCTGCGACGGAAAAGGCTTCTCGCGGCAGGCCCCGAGCCTGTCGCAGGGCTTTGCGTGCGTCTATGGGGACCCGCCTGATTTCCACGCTGAGAATTTCAAGAGCGACGCCGATACGCCGATGGGCGGAGGCTCGAAGGGCATCAAGGCCAGCGACATGATCGGCGTCGATGGCGTTCTCTACATGTTCGTGAGGAACTACAAGCCGCCCGGCTCCGATGACTTCACCAACGCGCGCCTGGCCCGCTCGACCAACCTCGGCGTCAACTGGACGTGGGCGGAGTGGCATTTCTCCGACACGTTCGGCTGCCCCGCGTTTGTGCAGTTCGGAAAGAACTACCAAGGGGCGCGCGACGACTATGTTTATGTTGCTTCGCAGGCCAACGACAGCGCGTATGGCTTCTCACCCGATATTGTCATGGCGCGGGTGAGAATCGATAGTGTGATGGACAGGGACCGCTATGAATTTTTCGCCGGCCGGGACGTGAGCGGAGCGCCTCGCTGGTCGCGGGACATTGCAGAGCGAAAACCCATCTTCACCGACCCCAAAGGGACGCAGCGCATTGCGATCACCTTCAATCCGGGGCTTGGCCGATACATACTGGCGACGTCTCACCTGGCCGGAAAGAAAGCGACACACACGGCGGCTCTGGGCGTCTTCGAGGCCCCCGAACCGTGGGGACCCTGGTCAACGGTTTATTACGACGACCATTGGTCGGTCGAGGATGGCAAGGACTGCCGGACGTACCATCATCGATTCCCTCCCAAGTGGATCAGCGCCGACGGCAAGACGATGTGGCTGCTCTATTCGGGTCTGGATTGCGGGTTGTATTCTTTCTGTGTGAAGAAAGCCACCATCGATTTTTGAATTGCGATTTTCGAGTTGTGATTTTTTGCTCTCGACATTGCACGGCTGCAATCGGCATTCGGCAATCGTAAATCGGAAATCCATTGTCCCAATTACCACCAATGATACGGGGGCGAGACGCGGACCTGCATCTCGTTGAATCGCCGCCAGTCGAGATGGCCGTCGATAAAGATGATGTTGGCCCCGGCGGGATTGTCCCCCTGCATCAGATGATTCGTGCGGTCCCAGATGTGCCAGCGGCCCCACGTTCCGCCCTGCACTTGGGTGAAGCTGGTTGTCTTCGCGTCGGCGCCGGTGCTGAGCATGGCGTCCAGAACGAGCTCCGTCTCCACCGGTTTCTTGCAGTTGAGCGTAGTGACCCAATCCTTCTTAGGGGTCCCCTGGGGGTGGTAGGACCTTCCCGTTCGCGTGTCCATCATCCAGAAATAACCCGTCACCCGAAACTCCCCATTGCGCCCCGTCTGCGGCTCGGCGACAACGCCCTCCCGCGTCTCCGGCGAGACGTTTTGGCTGAATTGCCAGAGATTCATCATGTCGGCCGTCTTTGTCGGGTCGGCGGGACAATAGAACGTCTGTTTGTCCCCGCCGGTGGCGATAATGTAATCCGTGGTGCTGTAAGCGATGTCCCAGAGCCAGTTTCCCGCGCCGTTGAGCGGGAGCTTGCCGTCGTTCTCATTGGCGTACATGTGCAAGCTCGTGCCGATCTGCTTGAGATTGTTCGAGCAGATGACCCGCCTGGCTTGTTCCTTGGCTCGCTGCAGCGCCGGCAGCAGAATCGCCATCAGCACGGCGATCACCGCGATCACCACCAGCAGCTCGATGAGCGTAAAGCATCTTCGCTTGTTCATGATGGAAGATGCCGTCTTCTTTGCTTGTGGAACGGCAAATCTGCAAAAAAATAACGGCCTTCTAATCCAGCGGCTCGATATAGATATTTCGGAATTCGATGGCGCCCCCTTCGCTTTGCAGGCCGATCCAGCCGGTGCTCTGCGTCGCTCGCGTCCCTTCGTTCTGGAGCGCGCCGTTGACGAAGCAGCGAATCGCGTCTTTCTCGCAATGGATATCGTACGTATTCCACTGGCCCGGGGCCTTCTCGCTGCCGGCCTCTTTCTTGCGGATCACAACAAACTGCTTGCTGGCATCCTGCCAATCCCGCCCGTCGGCGGTGATCCCGGCGCCGTTCATCAGGACGATGTCGCCGGCACTGCCGGCTTTGAGCTGACACTCGATGCAGCGGGGCCAGACCTTGTCGGTCCCGGAGGCGTGGAGCAGCACGCCGCTGTTGGACGGCTCGCCAGGCCAGCGCCACTCAAGATGCAACCGGTAGTTCGCATACTTGTTCTCGGTCCGCAGGTATCCGTTGCGTTGTCCCGTGCAATGGATCACCTCGCCCCGGACGGACCATATCTGACTGAGGGGGATGTCCCCATCCGAAGCAAAAGGCTTCCAGCCCGAGAGGTCCTTGCCGTTGAAGAGCATGACTTTCTGCTGCGCGCCCGGCGTGCCCTGACAGCCTGCCAATATCAGGAAAGATACGACCGATATGCCGCACAATAGTTTGCCTGCAACCTTTCTCATTGTCTTGCCTCCATGAATCCATTTCTTGTAGGGGCAACCCCATCTGGCTGCCCGAGGCAGCCAGAATACTATGTTTCTCCTGCGGATGCAACCGTGATAAAACACCTTTTCGCAGGCTCCAGCCTTCGGTCTTGGGTCATGGGTCTTGTGTCTTGGGGCCGGTGTGCGAACATTTGGGTAGTCTTTCACGTATAGAGGGCCAAGGTGCAGGCCGATATTAAAGTCAGTGAGGAAGCAATGAACGCCAAGAGTCTCAAACAATTCATCTATAAGTCCTGGAAAGAATGTCGCGCCACCATCCTTTTCATCGTCCTGGTGGCGATTCCGGTAAAATCGTCGCTGGCCGACTGGAACTGGGTCCCCACAGGCTCGATGAACCCGACGATCCTGGAAG
>DATKWR010000435.1:0-2475 GCA_035529475.1 Sedimentisphaerales bacterium
TTGTAGCGGCAGCAGCGTGCCCGACTGCGGCGATTCCGATCCGTGGCAGCATAGGGGCAAGCCCAAGGGGCGCGACCCTTATGCGACCCGGAACTCAGACAACCGCGATTTTCTCAGCAAGGCATACGCGAAAAAGGACGACTGAAATGACTTTAAGTGCATGGACAACTGACGCATATTTCACAACTGCCGAGCAAGCTCGGCGCTGGATCGATATCACTCATACAAATTCGATCATGCGCCAGATATTGCCCGGCTTCCCGATGTCCACGGGAACATACGACGTGCCGAAATTCTCGGCGGGCGTGACGCCCGGCTGGCAAGCCGAGGGCGGCACAAAGGCCGACAGCAAGCCGACTCCGACCAAGGTTAGCTACACGGCCAAGCTGTGCTACATTCTCAGCGTGCTAGGCGGCCAGAACTGGCAGGACTCCAGCCCGAGCGCTCAGGCCGCGTTAATCGAGCATATGGCGAAGAAACTCGCGTCCGAAATCGATAGCAAGATTTTAGAGGGCGACGGCACGGGCAATGCGCTGACCGGCTTCTACAATATCCTGAACGTCAACACTGAGGCGTACGCGACCGACCTCCCGACCTCGATTTCACAGGCCATGAATGAGATCGAGACCGACGGCGGTTCGCCGAATTTCATCATCATGGCGCCCGTGGTCTATGGCCTGCTGCGAGTGTCCACGAAAAACAGCAATTTCGTCTACGACGTTCAGACAGGCGGGCCGCTTTCCGCCTGGGGCGTGCCGATTTATCGGCACCGCGGCATGAGTACAAACCTCGGCGATGACTCCGACGAGTCATGGATTCTTGTCGGCGATTCCGAGGGCGCGATGGTCGGCAACCGCTCGCCCGTTGAACTGATGATTTCCAAAGAGGGTTACGTCGACGGCGTTTCCCTTTACGAGACAAACCAAATCGGCTTCCGGATGGAAGAACGCCTCGCGCTCGCGGCCGAAAAGCCGGAATTCTTCTGCAAGTTGACCGGAGTGCCGACAAGCTAATGATCCCTTTCCTTCACTTCCGTAACACCACAAGCGGGGCCGGGTTTGCCTCACCCGGCCCTGCGCCCTTTGCTCACAAGCGCCGGGGACCGATCAACCCTCCGGCGTGTGTGTTCTGTGTCATTTTTGCTCGCGGGGGGGCGGGATTTCTCAGCCATTCTGCCCGCCCCCCCGATTTTTTAAGAAGGTTGAATCATGGCTGACGAAACAATACGGGTGGTCTTCGACGCCGTTGACCGCGGTAAGGGCGTACGTGACGGCGTTGACCGGCACACGCAGGGCGTGGCGGAGAACTCCGCGCGCATGACTGAGCGGATCCGCCTCGGCTGGCTGGCTATCGCGGGCGGGGTGACAATGGCACTCACGGCCGTAATCAAGGGGGCGGAACGGCTGCAGGAAATTGCGCCCGTACAGAGGGCCTTTGATAGTCTCTCTCGCAGTATCGGCTCGACTGCCGACGTAATGATTAGCAAATTGCGCCCGGCGACATTGGGGCTGATGTCGGACTTCGACTTGATGAAGCAATTAAACCAGGCCGTCGCGCTCGGGGTTGCAACGGACGAAAAGCAAATGTCCAAGTTGACTAGCTCGGCGGTCAAGCTCGGGCGCGCCCTGGGCCTTGATGTCAACCGTGCAATGGAGTCTCTGGTTACTGGTATCGGCCGCCAGTCGCGGCTGATGCTCGATAACCTGGGCATCATTGTCAAGGCCGAGGACGCCTACGAGCGCTATGCCAAGGGCCTTGGCAAAACCTCTGACAAATTGACCGAGCAGGAGCGCAAGGCGGCGTTTACCGCGGCGGCGATGGAAGCGCTCGACAAGGCGGTTGCAAAGCTGGGAAACCAGCAGGAATCTGCCGGCGACAAAATGGCGCAGGCGTGGGTGCGAGTCCAGAACCTGATCGATAACTTTGTTACCTCTCCCGCATTCGGCCACCTGCTCACGGGCCTGATGGACTTGGCCGAAGACGTGCTGAAATTTATTGAGGATATAGAGCCCGCGCTCGATGCGGTTGTTGCCGGTATCACACAAGTTGTCAAGGCAGCGGGACTGGTCTTCAGTAAGCTAAAGGAGGGATGGGATGCGCTGCCGGAACATCTACGGGACGCCCTGAGCGGCGGGGTTCCCGGCGCTCTGCTCGGCGGGTTTGGCGGTATGGGAATCGCCGCACGCCTGATACCGAAGATCGGCTTGGGCGGCGGATCGTTGGGGCAGGCCCAGCAGATGCAGGATGTGGCCTGGGATATCGCCAGGGCGACGGACAAGACGGGTGACAATATCGCTGCCTGGGCGCCGAAGATCGAATTTGTAGAGAACCGGGCGCGGGGCATAACCAAGCTTCAGGAATTAAAGAATCAACTCCTGGTGGAAGCGCTTACCTACGAGGGCAGGATCGGTGAGGAGTTGCGCTGGCACGCGCAATACCTTGAGGACATCGCTCGGAACTGGGAGCAGATGGTCG
>DATKWR010000436.1:0-13908 GCA_035529475.1 Sedimentisphaerales bacterium
TACTCTATCCGTGGCTGCCTCGGCATACAAGGATACTACAACACAAGAAACTTCTCGTCAACAGCAAAAAGATAGACCTGACCCCTTTTTTGACCTGACCCTTTTTTTTGCGGTCGTCATTCCGACCGCAGTCCCAATGCAAGTTGGGGCGAAGCGGAGGAATCTGTTTTGAATAGATCTCTCCATTGCGCCTGTGGCTTCAGTCGAGATGACGCCTCCTTTTGCCGACGCGAAATGGTGGGGCGCAGCCCCAGCCTACGACTGGCAGGCGTAAATAGAAAGGCCCGAACGCGAGGTTCGGGCCTTTGGTGTTTAGGAAATAGCGCTTGCCGGCTTATACGTCGTGCGCTTCGAGTTTGTGGTGTGGCGGTTTGACGAGCAGGGTCATGGCCGCGGCGAGGATGAGCAGGGCTATGGCGCCGTAGTAGGCGATGGCAAACGTATCGTACTTGACGTACATGGAGCCAGCGAGCTTGGCTAACATAAAGCCGCCGACGCCCCAGGCGGTGAAGACCAGCCCATAGTTCATGCCGAAGTTCTTCAAGCCATAGAAGTCTTTGGTAATCGACGGGAACAGCGAAAGGTTCGCGCCGTAATTGGCCCCGATGAGCGCCGAGATAATCACCATGGCCGGAATCGTCCCGAAGGCATTGGTGCTGGTCGCCTTTGAAAGCAGGAATATCAGCACCGCCTGGCACACAAAGCACATCAGGAACGCCGCCTTTCTGCCGATCTTGTCGCTCAGCAGCCCGGCCAAGACGCGCCCGCCGCCATTGCCGACGGCCAGCACGGCCACCAGCACAAAACCCAGCTTGATACCCACCTGGTTTTGGGCAATCGCAGCGAGCTTGGCGATGACCATCAGGCCCGCGCCCGCACCGCAGACGTACATGAACCAAATCACGTAGAATTGCCACGTCCGAAGCATCTCTTTGGGCAGGAATTCCACTTTCTTGTCGCCTATCTCGGCTTTCTTCGCAGCCTTTTGGCCCACAGGGAGATAACCCTTGGGCGGGGGCTTCAGCATCTGAGCCAGTATGACCACAACCGTCAGGAAAAGGATACCCAGCACCAGAAGCGCGGTCTTAAAGCCGAGGTGGCTAATCAAGCCCGTGGTCAGCGGCGCGGTATAAACCGAGGCCAGCCCGAAGCCGGAGACGACAATTCCGGCAATCAGACCCGTCTTTGCCGCGGGGAACCATTTGACCGCCGGCGGTGTCGCCGAGGCGTAACCAAATCCGAGCCCGGCGCCTACAAGCACGCCAAAGCCAACGACGAAAACGCCGACCGCCGACGTCGTGCTGGCTATGATCAAGCCCAGGCCCATCAGGATGCCTCCCAACGTGGCCACAATCCGGGGTCCAATCTTGTCCTGCATCCTGCCGGCCGGCACCATGATCAGCGAGAAAACCAGGCACGCAACCATATACGGCAGGGACTTGTCGTCTTCGTTCCAGCCCCACTCTTCGGGGATACGGCTACTGATAACACTCCAGGTATAAAGGATACCCAGAGCAAGGTTGACGCCCATACCCGCGAAGGTTACACGCCAGCCGTGATTCTCGACCGCTGTTTGCGGCACTGCGATTTCCTTAGCCATTCTTGGTGAGCCTTTCATTTGAAAACGGGCCGAATGCAGAGGGTTTCCACATTCGGCCCAACCATACGTTCAATCCATGTAACGCTATTTTCCAGCCGGTCTGTTTGTTTAGCCTCGGCCTTTGACCAGGGCTTCGACCACACTTGGGTCGGCAAGTGTGGTGATATCCCCGAGGTTTCCCGTATCTTTTTCGGCGATCTTTCGCAGGATTCGCCGCATGATCTTGCCCGAGCGGGTCTTGGGCAGCGCCGGTGCGAACTGAATCGCCTCAGGGGCGGCGATCGCACCAATTTCCTTTCGCACGTGCTTGATGAGCTCTTTCTTGAGCTCTTCGCTTTCCTCAACGCCGCCGACAAGCGTCACAAAGGCGTACAGCCCCTGCCCCTTGATCTCGTGGGGGACGGGCGTAACCGCCGCTTCGGCCACTTTCTCGTGGCTGACCAGAGCACTTTCGACCTCTGCCGTGCCGATGCGATGCCCGGAGACGTTCACGACGTCGTCGATTCGGCCCATCAGCCAGTAATCGCCGTCCTGGTCGATTCGGCATCCGTCGCCGGCAAAATAGATATCATTGTACATCGTGAAGTAGGTGTCGACGAACCTTTCGTGGTCGCCCCACATGGTCCGCATCATGCCGGGCCAGGGCTTGCGGATGCACAGCTTGCCGCCTTCGTTGACGTCGCACTGACTTCCATCGTCGCGAAGGATGACGGGGTCAACACCGAAGAAAGGCCGGCTCGCACTGCCCGGTTTCAGCGTGTGCGCCCCAGGCAGAGGCGTAATCAGGATTCCCCCGGTTTCGGTCTGCCACCAGGTATCGACAATGGGGCATCGATTGCGGCCAATCTTCTCATAGTACCACATCCAGGCTTCCGGATTGATCGGCTCACCGACGGTCCCGAGCACTCTCAGAGTGTCCAGCTTATATTTGGCGGGCCATTCTTCGCCAAGGCGCATCAGCGCCCGAATCGCGGTCGGGGCCGTATAGAAAATAGTCACACCGAATTTGTCGCAAATATCCCAGAAGCGTCCGGCGTCCGGGTACGTGGGAACCCCCTCGAACATCAGCGTTGTGGCGCCATTTGCAAGAGGGCCATAGACGATGTAGCTGTGTCCCGTCACCCAGCCAATGTCCGCCGTACACCAGTAAATGTCATCGTTGTGAACGTTGAAGATGACCTTGTGTGTCAGCGCGATGTGCATCAGGTAGCCGGCCGTCGTGTGGACGACGCCCTTGGGTTTGCCCGTGGAGCCCGAGGTGTAAAGGATAAAGAGCGGATCCTCGGCATTCATCGGCTCGGCGTCGCATTCTTCGGGCGCCTTGGCCATCTCATCGTGATACCATGTGTCCCTGCCGCTTTTCATCCCGCAAGGCTCGTCATTGACCTTGACGACGATCACGTTCTTGATCGTGGGTGTCTTTTCTGTGGCAACGTCCACAATATCCTTGAGCTTGATATGTTTTCCGGCACGCAGCGAGACATTGGAGGTAATGATCATGAGGCAGTCGGAGTCATTGACGCGGTCCGTAATGGAATCCGCGCTGAATCCGCCGAAGATGACCGAGTGGATCGCCCCGATGCGGGCGCACGCCAGCATCGCGATCGGCAGCTCCGGAACCATCGGCATATAGATCGCCACGCGGTCGCCTTTCTTGATGCCCTTGGACTTCAGGACGTTGGCGAATTTGCAGACTTCCTTGTGAAGCTGCTCATAGGTGAACTTCTTGACGGCGTCCTCCGCCTCGCCCTGCCAGAGCAGCGCGGTTTTCTTGGCGATGGGTGTTCCAAGATGGCGGTCCAGGCAGTTGTAGGCGACGTTCATTTGGCCATCCGCGAACCAGGTGTGCTCGATCTTGCGGGCCTTGGTGTCCCAGGTGTACTCCAGGGCCTTGGTCGGCTCCTTGAACCAATGAAGACTCTGTGCCTGCTCAAGCCAGAAACCGTCCGGGTCGTCGAGAGATCGCTCCCACATCTGTTGGTACTGGTCGGGGCTGTTTACATAAGCATTATCTCTGACCGATGCCGGCGGTGGAAACATCCGCTTCTCACTCATAAGTGAATCAATACCTTTTTGTTGTCCCATGTATTCTCCTTATGCGTAATAAAGTTACTGTGCCTTATAGGCTCCTGTTTGTGCTTTCCAACAAACCGTGCATAGAGTCGCAAAATACTACACTCGACTTCAGGAAAACAATCCTCACTATTTTCGTGATAAAGATGAAGCAAAACACGGAGGATATCTCAAAGTTGAGGAATCGTCAACAAGAAAACGGTCCTTCTCTTAGAATAAGAGTTCTGCAAAATTGAAGCAGGCATACTTTGGGAAAGAAGAAATCTTCTCTTCCGATTTCTTCTTCCTGAAACACCGCGCATAACATTTGACGCGACAACAGGTTATGATACGGTCCCCAATTATTTCAGAAAATCGCGAAATGGCCTTGCCATTCCAAGTGAACCGATTTTCTGAAATAATATATGCCTGACTTCGATTTTGCAAAAGTTTAGAATTTATAGATCAGAGACGTCTGCGCCCGCAGGCTGTCGCCGTCGCCGGCCCCGCGGTACTCCGTCCGCCAGTGCGAAAGCTCGAACGCCCATTCCGTGTTTTTGCCGAGCGAGTAAAACACGTTGCCGAACACCGAACGGTTCAGCGTTCGACTATTCGCATTGACATTTCCTCTGTCCACGTCGTCCATGGCGATTCCGACGTTGAACCGAGCGTTGTCCCAGGGCCCGAGGCCGGCGGCGATCCATCCGCCCTTGCTGCCGATCTCTTCATACTGGTTCAATCCCGTCGTCGTTACGCCTTGCCCGATTCCGCCCAGATAGGCATCCAGGTTCTCTCCCGCGAACAGTTCGCCCTCGAACGAGAGCCACTTGTTGACCGGATGGGTCACGTCCAGGTTTAACGACCAGGTCGTGAATTCCTTGTTTCGACCGCTGGTCGTAGTGTCATACTCCTCCTCTCCCAGGTGGCCGGAGACACCCACCGTCGAAGCTTTCGGCCCGAACAGCGGAAGCGACATGCTGGCCCTTGCCTGCAAGGTCGGCGAACCCGAGTCCTCGCCCGAGTCGGTGCCCGAAACAGAGTCCCTGCCGATCGTTCTGGCCAAGGCGCCTTCCAGCTTCAAATCCCTCCCCGGACTAATCTCACATTCCTTCGTCAGCCGGATCTGGGGACGCCGATAGCCGATATTACCGGTCCACCAGCCGACGCTGTAGTTGACCGTCGAAGGCAAGAGTGGGCTGATCACATCGGAGGTCTGACCGGCGATAAGGCTGAACCGATCTTCCGGCCAATCGAGCTTCATATACGCATGACGCATCATCAGGTGCGCCTTGTTCTCGGCATCGCCGCTACCATAGAAATCCACCTCCGCCCGACCGCTCGCCTTCATGAGGCCATCGTCCGGCCCGTTGATGATCATCCCAAACCGGCTCTGATTGGCCGTCATGTTGAACTGGTCGTCGTCACTGTTGGTATTCTCCCGCTCAACCCACTTGGCATAGTTCCCATTGTCGATTCGCGAACTGTCATACGCCGCGTCGAACTTAAGGTAGCCATACAGTTGGATATCCAGGCTCGACCATACCGGCTTGTGCGGCTGTGCGTCTGCAGAAGCGATCCTCTCCATAACAGCTTCCCGGAGCTCTTCCAGCTCTTTGTCGAGTTTCTCAACTCGCTGCTGTAATTGCGCATTCTCTTCGGCCAGACTCGCGTTATCGGCCGCCAGGCAGGTTGTCCCGACGCTTGTCAGCACCATCAGGCTCATCAGGACAGCGGTGGTAAGTCGTACACAATTGTTCACAGTCTTTCTCCTTAAAAATTCTGCATCCTGTTTCAAAGCACTTCCTTAAAGAAAGCCGGTATTATACGGAAGGTGCGAACGAGGTAAACAATATTCCCGGAAATCATGGGCAATCCCGAGAATGCTTTGCAGCCTCATTACTTCTACTGGAACGCCTTTTTCCTTGTGCGGCTGTCTAAGCTGCGTCGATTCCTGCGGCGCGCTTGGCGGATTCGACGGTGTTGTAGAGCAGCATGGTTATTGTCATGGGGCCGACGCCGCCGGGGACGGGGGTAATCAGCGAGGCCTTCTCTTTGACCGCCTCGAAATCCACGTCGCCGACGAGCCGGTAGCCTTTCTTTTTTGTCGCATCCTCGACGCGATTGACGCCTACGTCAATAACGACCGCGCCGTCTTTGACCATATCCGCAGTCACGGTATTGGGCTTTCCCGCGGCGGCAATGACGATATCCGCCCGTTTTGTATGGGCGGCAAGGTTTTTCGTGCGAGTATGGCAAACCGTTACGGTGGCATTGCCTTTGTCATTTTTCTGGATGAGCATGTTCGCGAGGGGCTTGCCCACGATGTTGCTGCGCCCGACGATGACAACTTCCGCCCCTTTAAGGGTCACGCCGCTGCGAATCAACAGTTGGATAACGCCGTGCGGCGTGCAGGGCAGAAAAGCCTTCTCGCCCACCACCATTTTCCCCACGTTCATCGGATGGAATCCATCGACGTCCTTGGCCGGGTCGATAGCTAAGAGCACTTCGGACTCTTTGAGACCATCGGGCAAAGGCAACTGAACCAGAATGCCGTTGATTCTCGGGTCCTCGTTCATCTTGCGGACCAGGGCCAGAAGCTCTTCCTGCGACGTGTTCGCGTCCAAACGATTGTCGTCGGAGTAAATCCCTATCTCCTCGCAGGCGCGTTCCTTGGCCGTCACGTAGGACTTCGAGGCGGGGTCTTCACCGACCAGAATCACGCCCAACCCGGGCACGATGCCCTTCTTTTTCAACTCGGCGACTTGCGCTTTCAATTCTTCCCGCATATCGGCGGCGACTTGTTTTCCGTCTATGATTTGTGCCGTCATCAGTCAATCCCTTCAATCTTCGATTGCCGATTTCAAATCGAAAATCGCAAATCATAAGTCTTTGCGTTCAAAACAGGCCCTGCACTTTTCCCGTTTTCACATCGACGTCGATGCGCCGAAAAGCCGGGTCCGAGCCCGTGCCGGGCATCAGTTTTATCGCCCCGGCCACGGGCACGATAAAGCCGGCCCCTTTATAGACCATGATATCGCGAATCGGAAGCTCCCAGCCTTTTGGGCGGCCTTTGAGGTCGGGATCGTGCGAGAGGCTCAGATGCGTCTTGACCATGCACGTTCCGAGCTTGTCGGCCATGGGATCCGCTTCGAAGGCTTTGGCCTTCTCCAGTGCCTCATCCGTGTAGGTGACGCCGTCGGCGCCGTAAACTTCTTTTGCAATAAGCTCGATGCGCTTTCGCAGAGGCGTCTTGAGATCGTAAAGGAACTTGAAGTGGTTCTTTTCATTGCACGCCTGGATGACTGCTTCGGCCAGCTCAATGGCGCCCTCACCACCCTTGAGCCAGTGTTCGGAGACGGCGGCCAGTGCCCCGTTCTGCTCGGCGATTTTCCGCACAACGGCAATCTCGGCCTTCGTGTCGGTGTAGAAGCTGTTGATGCAAACAACCGGCCGAACGCCGCTCTTCTTGACGGTCTCGATGTGCGCGACCAGGTTGTCGCAGCCTTTCTCCACCAATTCAAGGTTCTCCTTGACGTATTCCTCCGCCAGAGGCAAACCCGGTTTGACGGCCGGCCCGCCCCCGTGCATTTTTAACGCCCGGATTGTCGCAACGATCACGACGCAGTTGGGCGTGACTCCCGACCAGCGGCATTTGAGATTCCAGAACTTCTCAAAGCCGATATCGGCGCCAAAGCCGCTCTCTGTGACATGATAATCGCCCAGCTTGACCCCGATCCGGTCGGCGATAATCGAGCTTTGTCCGATGGCGATATTCGCGAAGGGCCCGGCGTGCACGAAAACAGGCTGGCCTTCGATGGTCTGAAGCAGGTTCGGATTGATCGCATCGACCATCCAGGCCGTCATCGCACCATCAACTCCAAGGTGGGCCGTCGTAACCTCATTGCCCTTCTTGTCATAAGCGACGACGATTTTGCTCATCCGCTCGCGCATGTCCTTGAGGTCCTTGGCTACGGCCAGAATCGCCATCACCTCGCTGGAGACGGTAATGGCAAAACCGGACTCCATCTCGTAGCCATCCATCTTTCCGCCCTTGCCGATCGTGATGTTGCGAAGGGCCTGGGCGCAGAAGTCTATGACCCACTTGGTCTGAACCCGTTCTGGATCGATATCGAGGCGTTTGAGCCCTCTTTCAGCGAGCTTGGCGTCATCGTAATTCCTCTCGTGCTGCATCCGCGAGGTCAGCGCGACCATGGCCAGATTGTGAGCGTTGGTGATGCAGTCGATATCGCCCGTCAGCCGGATAGAGAAAGGCGTCAGAGGAATGCACTGGGCCAGGCCGCCGCCCGCCGCGGAACCTTTGATATTGAACGTGGGCCCCCCGCTCGGCTGCCGGATCGCTCCGACCACGCGCTTGCCCAGTTTGCCGAGACCTTCGACCAGCCCCATGCTCGTGGTCGTTTTGCCCTCGCCCAGAGGCGTCGGGGTGATCGCCGTCACGTCGATGTACTTCGCGTTGGGTTTGTCCGCCAGCCGGTCCAAAGCTTTGATATAATCGACTTTGCCCAGCAGACGCCCCATGGGCAGTATTTCATCGTCCTGAAGCCCCAATTCCTCGGCTAATTGACGAACAGGCTTCATGTTCTCCTCGGCAGCTTCTGCAATCTGCCAATCCTTCATCTTTGTGGGGTCAAGCTTCATGATTCATTCCTCAAAATCGAGCATTCGTTGTTTTCTGTACTCGTCGGCGAAGTAACAACGCGAAGGGACAACCGCCATGCGGCTATTCGAGTAGCCAAAAGAGACTTCCCCGGGAGCTGTACATTGGGATTCCCAGTCCAAACAACAAATTTTGGGTAAAATTGTACAATTGCACATGTTCACAGACAACAATAAACTGCATCGGAAATTCTGCCTTTCCCATTATTGGGAATAAGAGGCCCTGACGCTGACGCGAGAGGTGTGCAAGGAACAATTAACCATTGCCGCCGGTTTGACTGACAGGTATAATCCCGATGTCTAAAATTGGGCAGGCTTGCTGGAGCATCGTATTTCAGGCGGCAGGATATGCAAGGTGACAAGAACACTCCACTCGATAAGACCGCAGCGCTGGAAATATGCGAATCCATGGGACGGATCACGCCGGACAGCCTGATCCCCGTCCTTCAGAAGATCCAGGGCGCCTACGGCTATCTCCCGGCGGAAATTCTTTTCGAGGTCAGCAAGCGCACGGGCCTGCACGTCAATCAGATGTTCGGCGTGGCGACGTTTTACGAGCAGTTTCATCTCGAACCTCGCGGACGCCATACGATCAAGTGCTGCCGGGGCACCGCGTGCCACGTCAGAGGAGGCCGGGAAATAGCCAATGCTATCGAGCGCCAGCTCGCAGTAGAAGAGGGAAACACAACAGCGGATATGCGGTTCACCTTCGAGACTGTCGCATGTCTGGGTACGTGCTTTCTGGCCCCGGTGGTCATGGTCAACAACGACTATTACGGCAGCGTCTCGCCTAGCAGGATCAAGTCGATCCTCGAAAAATACAAGTAAGACAGATGGACACAAACAAGATTCGCTCCCATGAAGAACTGAAGCAAGCGGCTCGCAGGGCGCAAAAAGCCCGCGAGAAATACCGCTGCCGCGTCCTGGTCTGCATGACGGGGTGCCGGGCGCTGGGCGCCGCCGACGTGGTGGCGGCATTCCGGGAAAAACTCACCGCCGCCGGGCTCGACAAGGAGGCCGAGGTCGTCGAGGTCGGGTGCATAGGATTGTGCGCCCGCGCGCCGGTGGTGCTGATCGAGCCTTATGAATACCTCTATGGGCGCGTCAGGCCGCGAGACGTTGATGAGATAATCGAAAAGACGATTCGCGAGGGAAAGCCCGTCGAGTCGTTAGCCGTCCGCGAAGACGGCAGCGTGCTGCCCTCGATCAGCGACGTCGGTTTTTATAGAGACCAGCAGAGATATGTCCTGGCCAATTGCGGCAGGATCGACCCGAAGAAGATCGAGGACGCCATCGCGCGCGGCGGCTACGAGGCGGCCGCAAAGACCCTGCTCGGTATGACGCCGGAGCAGGTCATCGAAGAGGTCAGGAATGCCGGCCTGCGAGGCCGAGGCGGCGCAGGCTTTCTGACGGGCCTGAAGTGGCGATTCTGCCGGGAAGCACCCGGCGACGAAAAGTACTTGATCTGCAACGCCGACGAGGGCGACCCCGGCGCGTTCATGGATAGAGCCCTCAAGGAAGGCGATCCGCACAGAGTCATCGAAGGGATGATTATCGCCGCTTACGCGATCGGCGCCTCGCACGGTTTCGTCTATGTGCGGGCCGAGTATCCCATCGCCGTCGAACATACCAATATTGCCCTGGACCAGGCGCGCAAACTCGGCCTGCTCGGCGAGAATATCCTCGGCTCCGGATTCGATTTCGACATTGAGCTGCGCATGGGCGCGGGAGCCTTCGTCTGCGGAGAAGAGACCGCGCTGATCGCCTCGCTCGAAGGCAAGCGGGGGATGCCCAGGCCAAGACCGCCCTTCCCCGCTCAGAGCGGATACCACGGCAAACCCACCAACATCAACAACGTCGAGACGTTCGCCAATGTCCCGCTCATCATCAACAAGGGCGCCGCGTGGTACTCCGCCATCGGAACCGAAGGCAGCAAAGGGACGAAGATATTCGCCCTCGCCGGCAAGGTGAACAATACCGGCCTGGTGGAAGTGCCGATGGGCGCGACCCTGCGTCAGATCGTGTTCGACATCGGCGGCGGAATTCCGAAGAATCGCCAGTTCAAAGCGGCGCAGATGGGCGGGCCTTCCGGCGGATGCGTTCCCGTGCAGTTCCTCGATCTCGGCATCGATTATGATTCGGTCAAACACATCGGCGCCATCATGGGTTCGGGCGGACTCATCGTCATGGACGAAAACACCTGTATGGTGGATATCGCCCGGTATTTCCTGCGATTCGTCCAGAGCGAATCCTGCGGCAAATGCACGCCCTGCCGAGTCGGCACGAAAGAAATGCTGCACATCCTCGACGCGATCTGCGAAGGCAGAGGCGAAGTAGAAGACTTGAAGAAACTGGAACGACTGGCCGGGCACGTCGGCAAGGCCTCTCTTTGCGGGCTGGGCCAGACGGCGCCGAACCCGGTGCTTTCGACGCTGCGATACTTTCGCGACGAATACGAAGAGCATATCATCCTGAAACACTGCCGGGCCGCGAGGTGCGAGGCGCTGGTTCAGTCTCCGTGCCGGCACGCCTGTCCGGCGGGCGTCAACGCGCCGGAGTACATTGCGCTGGCCGCCGAGGGCAAGCTCGACGAGGCCGCAAACCTGATAAGGAGACGAAACCCATTCGTTTCGGTGTGCGGCCGGGTCTGCGACCATCCGTGCGAGCGCCGGTGCCGCCGAAGCGACGTTGATGAGCCGATTGCCATCCG
Organism: Sedimentisphaerales bacterium; assembly: GCA_035529475.1. Taxonomy (GTDB): domain Bacteria; phylum Planctomycetota; class Phycisphaerae; order Sedimentisphaerales; family Anaerobacaceae. Next base: position 11,040 of record DATKWR010000436.1, read on the forward strand.
AGCGATCAAACGCTACATCGCCGACAATGTGCCGCACTTCTCAAAGCCGATGGCAAAGCCGGCGACGGGAAAAGCCCAGGTCGCAGTCGTGGGGGCAGGCCCGGCCGGGTTGAGCTGTGCATTCTTCCTGGCCCTGATGGGACGGCCTTCCGTAGTCTATGAAGCCCAGCCCATCCCGGGCGGAATGCTTTCCGTCGGCATCCCGGAATACAGGCTGCCAAAAAACATCCTCCGGGATGAAATCGAGTTTATTCTGGCACACGGTATTGAACTGAGAACCGGGCAGCGGATAGCCGACGTGCGCCACTTGCTGAATGAAGGGTACAAAGCCGTCTTCGTGGCCACCGGCGCACAAGTCGGAAGGAAGCTGCACATCCCAGGTGAAGACCTCGACGGAGTAATCGACGCCCTTGAGCTTCTTCGGCACAGGGCGCTCGCGGAAGCTCGCTCACTGAAGGGGCACCGAGTCGCAGTCATCGGCGGCGGCAACGCGGCCGTGGACGCCGCGGGGTCGGCTCTGCGATTGGGAGCCGAGAAGGTCATAATGCTTTATCGCCGGTCCAGGCAGGAAATGCCGGCGTATGCCGAAGAGATAGAAGGAGCGACCTATGAAGGGGTCGAGCTGCACACGCTGACAATACCGAAACGGATCCTCGGAAAGAATTGCGTAACCGGCATAGAAACGGTGCGTGCGAGCCTGGGCGAACCCGACGAGAGCGGAAGACGCCGACCCGTGCCTATCGAACAAAGTGAGACTGTGATTGAATGCGACACCGCGATCGCTGCTATCGGGCAGATTCCCTCTACCGAGCTGATAACGTGGCAGGACGGCCCGGAAATAACAAAATCGGGAACGGTGAAAGTGGACCCAATTACTATGGCGACATGCTCGGCGGGCATATTCGCAGCCGGCGATTGCATAGGAGGTAACGCCACCGTCATCGGGGCCATCGCCGGCGGCCAGAGAGCCGCAGTGCATATCGACAAGTTCCTCGGAGGGGCCGGCCGGCTGCCGCCGGACGTCGGATTCACGTTAACCAAGCCCGACGAGCAAGACGCGGCAACGGCACCCGGCAGGGCCGTCCAGAAGAGTATCGATCTGCAAAAGCGAAGACTGAATTTTCACGAAGTTGTTCTGGGACTCGACCGCGATGAGGCAGTCCGTGAGGCAAACAGGTGCCTGCGATGCGACCTTGAACGATGATTTCCCACTGACATGACTCAACTGAAACTGACAATAGACGGCAAACAGGTCACGGCGCAGCCGGGACAGACGATCCTCCAGGCCGCCCTGGCCAACGGCATAGAGATTCCTAATCTGTGTTACGATCCGAGATTGACGCCGACCGGGTCCTGTCGCTTGTGCCTTGTTGAAATCGAGGGCCAGCGAGGCTTACAGACCTCGTGCGTCTCCGAGGCCAGGGATGGATGGGTCGTCAGAACCAACACCGATGAAATTCGGGAAATCCGCAAGACGGTTCTCGAGCTACTTTTCAGCGAACACAAGGGTCACTGCACAACGTGCGACGAAAACGGACGCTGCACTCTCCAGAGATACGCCTACGAATACCAGCTCGGCGAAGAGGTATTCGGCCGGGCCGCCTATGCGGAACCGGCTCGCAATTACACAGCCGACAATCTCGCACTGGAATACAACCCGAACAAGTGCATCCGGTGCGGCAGGTGCATCCAGATCTGTGACGAGGTCCAGATGGCGCACGCCCTGACGTTCAAGAGCCGAGCCGCAAGTGTGGAAGTCTCGACCGCGTTCGATATCCCTCTGAATGAATCCACGTGCGTGCTCTGCGGGCAGTGCATCTCAACCTGCCCGACCGGGGCGCTCTATGAGAGGTCGGCGCAGGGCCTGGGCCAGGCCAAAGACATGGTCCGAACGCGAACGACGTGCGTCTATTGCGGCGTGGGCTGTCAAATCGACCTGAACGTCAACCCGAAGACAAACCGCCTCATCCGAGTCACCAGCGAGGTCGGCTGCATACCCAACAACGGCAATCTCTGCGTCAAAGGCCGGTTCGGCATGGAGTTCGTCGGCCATCCCGACAGGCTGACAACGCCGCTGATCAAGCGCAACGGCGCATTCGAGAAGGCGTCCTGGGACGAGGCGATCAAATTCATTGCCGGCAAGCTCAAGGAAATAAAATCGCAGACCGGACCGGACAGCATCGCCGGGCTTTCTTCCGCCAAGTGCACCAACGAGGATAATTACGTCTTCCAGAAATTCATGCGGGCCGGCATCGGGACCAACAACGTGGACCACTGCGCCCGGCTGTGTCACGCCTCGACCGTCGCGGGCCTGACCCGCGCCTTTGGCAGCGGGGCCATGACCAATTCCATCGATGAGCTCAAGAACGCGAAGTGCATCTTCGTCATAGGCTCAAACACGTCCGAGGCCCATCCCGTCATCGCCCTGAGTATAAAAGAGGCGGCGGTCAGGCACGGCGCCGAGCTTATCGTCGCCGATCCCAGAGAAATCGACCTCGTACCCTATGCGAAGGTGCACTTGCAGCAGCGTCCCGGAACGGACGTGGCCCTTGTCAACGCCCTGATGAACGTCATCATCGAGGAGGACCTGGCCGATGAAGCCTTCATCGCCGAACGGACCGAGGACTTCGAGAACGCGGCCGAGGTTATTAAGGAGATGACGCCGGAAGCAGCCGAGAAGATTACCGGCGTCCCGGCCGAGGCCATCAGGCAGGCGGCCCGCATCTATGCGAAGGCCGAGACCGCCTGCATCGTCTTTAGTATGGGCATCACCCAGCACACCACCGGCACCGACAACGTCCTGTCACTGGCGAATCTCGCCATGATGACCGGCAACGTCGGAAAAGAATCAGCCGGCGTGAATCCCCTG
>DATKWR010000437.1:0-2623 GCA_035529475.1 Sedimentisphaerales bacterium
GCTCTTGCCAATGGTGGCCTGGGACGAGTGCAACGCCGAGGTTGATCGGGCGGAACTTGAGGGACAGGAATGCTGGGCCGGGCTTGACCTGGCCAGTACGCAGGATGTGTGCGCGTTCCTTCTCTATTTCCCGGCGCAGAATGCGATCCTGCCCACCTTCTGGGTGCCCGAAGAGAACGCCTATCAACGCGAGCGGCGGGACAGGGTGCCCTATGAGACGTGGGCGCGCCAGGGGCTGCTGAATCTGACAGAAGGCAACACGGCCGACCACGAGCGGATAGCGACGGACATCGAGGGATTGGGCAAGGTCTTCAACATCCGCGATATCGGCTTTGACCGCTGGGGCAGCCAATGGATTCAGACGCGGCTTCAGGCGGCGGGCTTTGGCATTACGCAGTTCGGCCAGGGCTTCAAGGACATGTCGGCGCCGACGAAGGAACTGCTCAAGCTCGTCCTCAACCGGCAACTAAAACACGGCGGCAATCCGGTACTGCGGTGGATGGCTTCTAACGTCGCCGCCGAAACGGACGCGGCAGACAACGTGAAGCCATCAAAGAAACACAGCACCGAGCGGATAGACGGCATCGTTGCGCTCATCATGGCAATCGGCCGGGCGATGGGCGGCGCGGAACAGGCTAGTACCTACGAAGAGCGCGGCATAGTCTACGTCTGACAGGGAGCGGGCAGATGACGAAGACCTTACAGACGGACTGGAGATACAACCTCACGGCGCAGTACGTAGACGACAGCGACCTGAATGAACAGCGCGGTGTCCTGGGGCTGGATATTGTCGACAGTCTTGCGACGGGCACGGCGGCGGACCAGGCAAGCCAGGTCTGGTATGACACGCGTAGCCTTGCCGCCACGGCGGAGGAACTTGACCTTGCCGGCGGCGTGACGGATGCCTTCGGGGCTGCGCTGACGTTTGCAAAGGTCAAGCAGTTACTCATCCGCAATAACAACACAACGAGCGGGCACACGCTGGTCATCGGCCCGGGCACCACCAACGGTGTGACAACGATATGGGCGGGCACGTCTCCTACGGAAGTTATCGGGCCGAATGGCGTCATGGTCAAGGCCAACCCCGGAGACGGTTACGCCATTACTGGCGGCAGTGCAGACACGATCAAAATCAACGCGGGAACTAACACGGTCAGTTACGACATCATTGTGGTGGGCACGTGAGGTAAGGAATGCGCTGGCTGAATAGGATTTGGAAGCGGCTCACCGCGCACGAGGCAGACCTCCACCACTGGCATGAGATGTACCCCTGGCTGGAGACGGTTTCAGGCGAACGCGTCACGCCGGCCACGGCGATGGGCATTGCGGCATTCTTCGCCTGCGTTCGCAACATCAGCGAAGACGTAGCCAAACTGCCAGTACATACCTATCGGCGTGAGGAGAAGAAACGCACCGAGATAGACACGCCCGTCCATTATTTGTTGAACGTTGAGGCGAACCCCGAGATGTCCGCCATGTCATTCCGAGAGACGCTGACGGCCCATGCCGCCGCGTTCGGGAACGGCTATGCGGAAATCGAATGGAACAGGCGCGTTGAACCGATAGCGTTCTGGCCACTGGACCCAACGACGGTTGCGCTGAAACGGGAAGCAGGCAGGTTGTACTACGAGGTGCGCGTTGATGGCGTGGCGACCCCGGTCATGCCCTATGACATGATTCACATTCACGGTCTGGGCGATATGGGCCTGAGCGGATATCAGATTCCGCACCTTGCCCGTGAGGCATTGGGGGCGATTCTCGCCTCGCAGAAGTTTGCCGCCGCGTTTTTCGGAAACGGGACGTGGCTCGGCGGCGTCCTTCAGCATCCGGCGAAGCTGGGCGACAAGGCGTTGCAACACCTGCGGGAGACTTGGGTTGATCGGCACGGTGGGGCAGCCAATGCCATGAAGCCGGCCATTCTCGAGGAAGGCATGACTTACAACCAGCTCGGCATCGCGCCCGAGCAGGCGCAGTTCCTTGAGACGCGGCAATTCGGCGTGGAGGAAGTGTGCCGCTGGTTCAGGATGCCGCCGCACAAGGTCCAACACCTGCTGCGCGCGACGTTCAGCAACATCGAGCAGCAGGCCCTCGAATACGTGGGCGATTGCCTGATGCCGTGGCTTATCCGCTGGGAACAGGAGATGAAGCGCAAGCTTTTCTCGGTCTATACGCAGAAGAACGTCTATCTAAAACACAACGTCACGGCATTGCTCAGGGCGGATTCGGCGGCGCGGCAATCCTACTATGCGAGCATGATACAGAACGGCGCGTATAGCATCAACGACGTGCGCGAACTGGAGGACATGAACCCGATCCCCAACGGCGATAAGCACTATCACCAGAGCAACATGATCGAGGTTGGGGAGAAACCGGAGCCACCTAAGCCCCCGCCTGCGCCGATCAAGGAACCGGATGGCGATGAAGAACCGCCGCCAGGGGGCGAGGGCGAGGACGAGGATGAGCGGATGCTCAGGGGACACCGGGCGGCATTGATAGACGCTTATGCCCGCGTGCTGCGCGTTGAATCGGATAAGGCGCAGCGTGCAAATCGCAAAGGGAATCTGGAGGCATGGAGCGCAGAGTTCTACCCCGGTCATCTGACCCACGTCGAGGGGGTGCTGGC
>DATKWR010000438.1:0-2048 GCA_035529475.1 Sedimentisphaerales bacterium
ACTGGCACGACGTTCGCGTCGAGCGAAACGTGACGTCCGCCTTGACACTCTCTTGACATATTACCTTGACAATCCAGACGCCGGTCCGACCGAGGCCGCGAACGCGGTCGGCGTCAGCCGGCAGACCGTCTACACCTACCAGGCAGAACTGGAGAAAGCCGGACGCCTCAGTAAGAACGGTGCCGGCTGGGAGGTCGTTTAGAAGTCGAGGGGGACCTTGACCCTGCTGCTTTCGCGGGGCCAGGGTCCCCCGCCAAAAGAACAGCCCGGCGCGGGAACGCCGGGCACGGTGGCGGCCTGTGGAGGGACTCACATCTGCCACCGCGTAGAATCATACCAGAGAGGGACGAAATGGACAAGCAAGAGACGATTAGACACGATGGACGCAGCAGCGGAGAATTCTGCTGCAGAAGTTTGAGGTGAGATGATGTTATGTCCATCGTGTGGCAAAAAAACCAGTGGAAGATTCGGCGAACTATGCCCCGCGTGCGAGGCATGGATCAAAACGCGCCACCTGCCTGACGTGGAAGTGGAGCCAGAGAACGGACCAACGCGTGTCATTCTTGGCTTCATGGCACGCAACACGCAGCGCCTCCGTCAGGCGTGGAAGTTTTTTGACGGCCTGCGCTGGCAATCATAGAGGACGATAATGAATACTTGCGGAAATTGTCACCAACCTTGGCCTTGTAGTTGCGATGATCCCATCGCAATCTGTAACATTTGTGGTCTTGAGGAATGTGACTGCAAGTGCGATGAACTAGGCGTGGATGACGAGAAACTTTGCGCTTATGATGACGGACAGATCTACGCTGTCACCCTGGGCCATTTCATCGGACTGCTGGTAGATGCTGGCCACGATCCTGTTGTGATCTTTCGCGTGGGGCCCGTCCGACGAAAACGGATCCTTTGTACGCAAGCTCTCAGTGCTCATGGTGCCCGACGGTCACGTGAAAGAGGAGATAGCCCGACAGGGGATAGACCGTATCCACAAGGTACTCAAGGCACTGTTGGATGCAAATGTAATAAGCTAGAAGAACACGGCATTTCTGCAGCAGAAATCAGGAGGTACATTCGATGAGATGGCAGCAGGCGTGGGAAATCGGGATGGAAGTGGTGGAAGCGTTGTCGCCGGTCTGCGATCGGATCATGGTCGCAGGGAGCGTGCGGCAGGGCAAGGCTGAGCCGAAGGATATTGAGATCGTGCTGATACCGGCGCTGATCGAGCGGCGGGTGGATCTGTTCACGACCGAGCAGGTAAGGTCACTGGATGAGATGGGGCTGCTTGAGCTGGTCGAGGACCGGTTGGTGCTGGATCCCGAAGTCAAACGAGATGGGCCGCGGTACAAGCGGTTGATGCACATGCGGACGGGCGCGGTGGTGGAGGTGTTCGCGGCCCGGCCCGAGACCTGGGGTTATATCCTCGCACTGAGGACAGGACCGGCCGATTTCATGCACAAGCTGGTCACGGCGCGCGCGTATGGTGGCGCGATGCCGCCAGGTCGATGTGTAAAAAGTGGATGGATGTGGCGCTATTCTGAAGGACGGATGCACGAGCTGCCGACGCCGACGGAAGTGGCTTTTTTCCGCGAGGTAGAGGTGCCGTGCTGGCAGCCGGAGGAGCGATCGGCGATCCGGCTGGCAGAGTTTTTGGGGGAAGCGGCGCGATGACAATCTTTGCGCACGGCCGGTGTCCCGTAAAATCCTGTCCACACAATCACGGGAATGAAGGTGTTAGTTGTGGTTTCGCCGGCTACAACACGGCGTGTATGCATCCTCAGTTCAAGGCCGAATGGTGGGACAGAACCGGTGGTATTGTCCCATCACCGGTGGAAGTCGGGGCGCAATCACTCACGGCGCGCGCATCGAGGGCATCGAGGACGGCGGTCGAGTTATCGCTGGCGGAAGCGCGGCAACGGGCGGAGCAATTAACTTTACAGTTGGAGGTGTGAAATGAAACGTAGGACGGCTGCAATCTTCTGGCCCATCGTGGCCATGCTGGCGATCTTTGCGCTGGGGTTTGTCGTGGCGGTTTCGATGCGTCCCAAACC
>DATKWR010000439.1:0-5576 GCA_035529475.1 Sedimentisphaerales bacterium
GCCGCCGCGAAGCTGACGACTGAGAACATATCCGGGACTGAATGGCCCGTTTTTGGTTCGGTGTTCTATCTCTGGGCGACTGAAGCCTTGCAGCAGGCGTTCCATGAGAATCCGACGTTGGCGCCGTCTTCGCCGCGCGTCTATGCACGCGGCGCCATAGAAGCCGCGGCGGCGCTGGTCGCCGACCCGAATCACGCCAACTGGGTCAAGGACCACTGGGGCGATGCGTACCTGCAAAAGGAGAACCTTTTCTACAGGATGCTGCTTATCAGCGGCTTGGCCAGTTACCAGAAGCTTACAGGTCAGAGCCGCTATGAAGCTCTGCTGCGAAGCCAGGTCGAGTCGCTGGCCCGCGAGCTTGACGAATCCCCCTACGGCCTGCTGGACGACTACCCCGGCCAATGCTACCCTGTCGATATTCTGCCTGCGATCGCCGCAATCCGCCGGGCGGATGCCGTTTTAGGGACCGACCATGCCGCATTCGCCTCCCGCGCGATTCGTGGATTCCAGGAAACACGCCTCGACGAAGATACGGGCCTGCCCGCTTACATGGTCGATTCCAGGACCGGGCGCGCCAAGGACAGTGCTCGCGGCGTCGGGCTGTCGTTCATGCTGATCTGGGCCCCCGAGCTATGGCCCGATGTCGCCCAGGAGTGGTACGCCAAGTACGAGCGGCAGTTCTGGCAGCAGGGACGATGGCTGGCCGGCTTCAGGGAGTACCCAAAAGACATTGACGTGGGATGGCTCACATTTAACGACGTGGACGCCGGGCCCGTTGTCGGGGGCTACGGCGCCGCTGCGTGTGCGTTCGGCATCGGGGCCGCACGCGCGATGGGCCGGTTCGATCATGCGTATCCGCTGGCGGCGCAAGCCATCGTCGGCGCGTGGCCCTTGCCTGATGGGACGCTGTCCGGACCCCGCGTTCTGTCGAATCTGTCCGATGCGCCCTACCTCGGTGAGGCGGCAATGCTCTTTGCACTCACCCGCAAGCCCGTCGGCGCGGGCGTGACAGCCCCTCGAACAGGCCTGCCCTGGTCTGTCTATGCGGGCATTCTCCTCGGTTTGTCCCTCGGAGCCTATGAAGTCCTTGCCGCCCTCCGCAAGGCCAGGCGTTGGCACAAACGCAAAGCCGGACTCTCCGTGCCTTTTCCGGCCGCCCAGGTAGCACTGTGGTGGGTGCTGATGGTCTCAGCCCCGCTGGCCTGGTTTCTGCTCAGTATCCCTATGGGTTTGATCCTGCTGCTGACGGCTCAATTAGTGCCGTTCCGGCTAAAGGAGCAATCGGACGCGGCCGAAACCGCAGGGCCGGATAACTGATGCGTCCGAAGCGTCCCGACCGGCACTCCATCGGCAACTCCTCTATGCCTGTGGATACGTCCACGGTGCTCGATACTGGCGGCGGAGCAGCTTGTGGGCCTCGGGGTCGCCGACGATTCTTTCGTTTTCGCCGTCCCACTGAACGCTGCGGCCGAGCTTCAGCGAAAGCATTCCTAAGAGGCTCATATTCGTCGAGCGATGAATCAATTCTATGTCGCAGACGGGACGCCTGCCCATCTTTATCGCATCGAGGAAATCGGCCCACAGCTCCTTGATATTCTGCTGGTCGGGCTCGTGGAGCTGCGGCTCCTCGTGAATCTCCTGCTGCCCCCTGCCGGTCGGATAAAACGTCCAGCCGTTCTTCCAGCCCATGTGGAACGTGCCTTTGGTGCCGTAGAAATAGCAGCCGACGTTCTCGGCCTTCTCGGCGGGGTTGCCCGCGAACTGGCGATGCTCCCAAAACGCGGTGAAATTATCGAACTGGTACGTCGCAAGCTGGTGGTCGGGTGCGTCGGTGGTCTGCTCCTGCTTGGTGAAGACAGCCGGCCCTTTGATCGGCCTTCCGCCGGCGGAATAGACCGTCTTGGGCCATTTCTCCTCCATAATCCAGAGGATTTGGTCCATCCAGTGCACGCCCCAGTCGCCTAAGGTGCCGTTGCCGTAATCGAGGAACTGGCGGAAGCCCTTGGGATGCATTTTCCGGTTATAGGGGCGCAGCGGCCCGGGTCCGCACCACATATCCCAGTCCAGGCCGGCGGGAGGCTCTTCGTTGGATTGCGGCTGTTCAGGGCCGCCTCCGTAAAGGACAAACGCGCGGACCATGCCGATATCGCCCGCCCCTCCTTCTCGCAGGAACTTCATGCCCGAGACGTTGTGGGGCGAGACCCGCCGATGGGTGCCGACCTGCACGACGCGGTTGGCCGCACGTGCGGCGTTGACCATGGCCCGGCCCTCCATGATCGTATGGCTGATGGGCTTCTCGACATAGACGTGGGCGCCCGCCTTGACTGCCGCGATGGTCGCCAACGGATGCCAATGGTCGGGCGTCGCGACGATGGCAATATCGGGCTTTTCCTTTTCGAGCAGCTCGCGGAAGTCCTTGTATTTCCTGGGCGCTTCGCCGGTGAGCTTCTCGACCTTGGCCGCAGCGGGGTCCAGTTGCCTCTGGTCAACGTCGCACAGAGCGACGATTTTGCACCGGCCTGACTGAATGGCCTCTCCGGTAATGTTCATGCCCCACCAGCCGCTGCCGATAAGAGCCGTTCGATACTTCTGACTGCTGCCTGTCCCGAGCACCGCCGGCGCCGCAAACGCCAGACCCGACGCCACCGAGCTTTTGAGAAAAGTGCGACGATTGATACCCATTGTGTGTCTCCTTATGCTACTTCGAGGGATTCAAGAGTATTCGTTCCCGGGCCTCCAATCTACCTGCCCAAGCTCACAAGTCAAACGAAAAAATATTGGGCCTGGATGCTCGATTCTCGATGCCCGAATCCCGTCTCCTGTCTCCAGCCAGAAAGGTACCGGATACGTTAGTTCGCCAGCTATAAACACGCCAGTGAACTGTGAGAATTCCGATTGACATCGAGATTGACTCCTGCCATAATCCCTGCGTTGAGTGCTCAAGGAGATCGTCTGATGCGGGCTTATGATCCACTCGATTACGAGAATCTCGCCAGGAGTGTTGTTGATGCGCTGCTGACGGCAGAGGAGGAATCACTGCCGCCGTCTGAGGTCTTTGAAGGCGCCGGTGTTTACGCCATCTACTATCGCGGTAAGTTTGAGGGTTACCACAGTCTCGTCAAAGCAGACCCTTTGCCCCCGATTTATGTGGGCAAGGCAGACCCCACAGGAGCCCGTAAAGGAGGGGGACGTATAGCAACGGGCCGCGAGCTTTACCAGAGGCTCACGCAGCATAGCAAGAGTATATCGCAAGCTGAAAACATACAGTTGGCTGATTTCACGTGTCGCTATCTGGTGGTTGTGCCAGTCTGGATCACATTAGCAGAGCGTTTCCTTGTGGAGCATTACAAGCCCGTTTGGAACGTAGCTATAGACGGCTTTGGCAACCACGATCCGGGAGCAGGCAGACGAGCCATGAAGCGGCCGCGATGGGATATCCTCCATCCCGGGCGGCCGTGGGCGGCGAGCCTCACGGCTGATGAGCCCTTTGAACAGGTTCTGCAAAGCCTGCGACAATTCCTGGACCGGAAACCCTGAGAAGCTTCTGCAGCTCTCTGCTTGTGTCGCGTCATTCTGGAACCCTAAGTTCGACCGCCGTCTCATACAATGGTGTTGCTTCCGAGGCCGTCCCCGCTCGAACCGATGAGTTGACGATGCTGGATCCGGTGCGCTTCTTTCGCACTAGGTGCATCCCATCGACCTTGAAGCCGTGCAGTTCAGCAATTTGGGCGAGGAATTGATCCGTCTCAATGTGAATCCCCTGCACGATGTTGTTGCCTATCACCACTACGACCAGGCCGCCAGGTTTCATTACCCCCCGCGTGACCCGGAAGAACCTATCGCAGTCGTTGAAGTAGGTAGCCGCATAATTAGCCCAGCCACTTCCACCGTACACCCCTCTGTCAGGATTACGCCTTCGAATAGTGCTGAGTACCTGTTGAAGCTTCGGGAGTTGAAAGGACAGTTGTATAGGCGGGCCGCTGCGGACCGTCTGCCAGAACCGGCCGAAATTCTCTTCCTCCAGCTTCTTCATATCCCCGTTCCCATTTACCAGCCCAAGCCAGTGGAGTTGCGGTCGCGTGTTCCGTATGTAATGATAGTTGTTGAGGTACGGCGGTGAGGTTACAACTACATCAACGCTGCGAGGTGAAAGCAACCCAGCATTATCCAGGTATGAGCACTGATAGACCCTTGCCTCTGGTCGGTGCCCAAAACGCTTCATATCCTGGCGAAAATGACTAATGTCTGCCTGGATTTCCGAAAGTTTGTCACGAAAAATCCCGAAAACGTCCGCACATGTGACCGGTTTTTTCCCGACTGCTGAACGAGTGCTGAGACTGGGTTCATAAGAGTAGTTCGAGAAGCTGACCATGACGGCACCGAGAACCACCTTCAATGCCTTCCTGAGAAAACTGTCTTTTTGCTCCGCAATAAAATCTTGAAGCAAAAGAACATCATGCTCAATTGTGGGACTGAAGAATGGTACCTTGCTTTTGAAGCTGCTCGGCGCTTTGGACTTCGCGAGTACCTTCCCCCTCAACGACGTGTCGGCAAGATGCGCCAGTTGGCTAATTGCTTCGCCCAATGGTTTCAATTTGCAGCGTAGAGAGGCAAGTTTGACTTCGCAGGCAAGTGCAGCATATGGGTTGATCTCAAATCCGACAACGTTATAACCTTGCTTGAGGCCCTCCACGAGGGTCGTACCGACACCCGCGAAAGGATCCAGAACGGTGACGCCCCGTGGATCGACACAATTCGCGCTCTCGAAAACTTCCTTAACGAAGGCCCCAGAAAAACCCGCGATCCACGGCACCCAGCGGTGGAGCGGTTCACGCCTATTCCTTGTCGACGTGGTATCACCGAACCTATACTGACTCTTTCGGTCATTACCTCTAATCTCGTCCGGGAATAGCAAGCGTTGTTGGCATATCTTTGTTGCCCCAGGTGCTAGCGGTGTTCTCGGCGCCTGTCTGCTACTCCTGCTCTCAAGGGGATATACATGATAAGTGAAGACATCCAATCGTTCGATAGCGATAATATCTCCAGCTCGCAAACCATGATGCTTGAAGAATCTGCCGACCCACGCACGTCTGCGGAAGAAGTTCCTGGGGCGCCCGGTGCCCGCGTTCTTTGCGATATCGGTTTCTACCGCTTGAGGAAGACCATCCACTATTAGTTTAATTTTCTTGCCTGCTCCTTTGCCAGCTTTCGATTCCCCGTAGCACTCCGTGGGGAAGAAATCGTGGTGTTGTGTGATATATACGTGGCTGTTCTGCAAGTTTCCCCGTGTGAGCGGGATTAACCTCTTCGTGGTGCTGGCTTCACGGGTCACTTTAGAATCCCTTCATTACAACTTTCGTTCCGATCCATTATAACCCATGAGAAGCCCATTTCAAGTGCAATCTGAGAGTTTATTAGAGTACCCATCGCTTTCTATGCGTCATCCTCCGCCATTCATTGGTGGCCCGCGTGGTTTTTTCCTGGGGGCTTTTTGACTCTTGTGGGCCGGAGGGGCAAAATCTGTTGGCGTCCGGTCTGCGGCTGGGGTATCATACGCTCCGTACGCAAAGACGATG
>DATKWR010000440.1:0-6468 GCA_035529475.1 Sedimentisphaerales bacterium
ATCAGATTGTCGGTATAGGGAAGATTCTTACCGTCATACACGGCAGCCGACACCTTGCCGTACAGGTGGTCAGAGCGGAGAGAATCACGAACCTTGGCGATTCTCTTTGCATCAACGTCCAGTCCATGAACAAGAAACTTCTCATTCACCAGAAGACTGGCCAGGCTCTTGCCATCCTTACACCCGACCTGAACGACAATTCCGCCCTTAATCCCGCTGTCCTCAACCACGCCAGCGAACGTCGGAACCACAACCAGCATCACAATGGCAACGATACATAGTCTCTTCATGATTACTCCTTGTCCAAAAAGCTACGATCTGCAAAAGGTGTTTCTACACAAAGAACACGTCGAGTCCGTTGTGCCCACAACCCGAACTGTACGCATTCACCTCGGGCTAACCCAGCTAAAGCATCCCACTCAAACAAATGAATTATCTCCATTCTACCGGTCAACAGATCAATATAGACCGACCGATCATAATCGATGATCTGGTAATCCGCAATACCGCATCCATCTTTGTGACTTCCACGAAGCCTGGAACAAGCCGGAAAAGGCCAACGAGTGGCAAGCAACATTGCCGCAAGCAGAAGCTGTGGAAGAGTACATAACACCGATGAAGTCATTTCTTTCGACAGCCAGTTCTGTCATCCTGCAATCCGCGTCTGCTCCAATGTGGTTCGTTTTCATTTCGGGCTCCTTTCATGTAACGGTTAAAATTCACCGAATAATACTCAAGGATGCCTTCTCTTCATATCTTCAGAACCGTGCTTGCAGATTTCCCGCACATGGCTCTTCAGCAAGACTCACTCAGCGGACGACAGTATGTAAGTACACCGTCCAAGCCACCCGCTCGGTCCCTGCCGAGCTACAGGAGCATTTCTTCAAGAACCCTACATTTAATAAATCTCAGGGTCCTTCCGAACCCGTTGAGATAGGAGGGCAATATTGCCAGCGTGATGTTCTCCATCTCAGTGTATGGCATACGTGACTCATCTCTCTACATTGTGCTGCCAGGCCCTTCGAGTGTCCCGGGTCGAGCTACCTGATGAGCTCTTTAAAGCCGAAACGGGATCCATCCTTCTGCAAGACCACGGAGCACGCATCTCCTTTCGCGAAATAAAGATTCGCAGACTGTCCGAGTCGCCGGCAAAAACAAGCGAAAACGCCAAACCCTAAGTGGATTCCACTAAAACTTTCGAAAACCAGGTCGGATATAGGGGTGGTCTTCCGGAAGATTGAGAATTCTTCCGGTCTTGGGATCGCATTCGATTTTCTTGGCCGTGCGAACCGCCAGTACCCCGAGGAGCACCACTTCGGTCAGGACGCCGGCGTAGTCGAAATTCGATCTGGGTGACGGGCCACCCTTGCACGCTTCGATCCATTCCTTGAAGTGACCGACAGATCTTGGGTAGGTTGCCGCCGGCCGGTTTCTTCCGTATTCCTTCATTGCCGTCTCGGGTATTAGGCGGCATGCGTTGGCGTAGGACCCGGTCATGATCGCACCCTTGTCGCCGTAGTAAAGCTGACCGCCTTCCACCTGGAGGTTGCGTCCCGCCTCGAGTTGCTTGGGCCGAGGCGGCAGTTTCCCGCCGTCGTACCAGACCAGTTTCACCGGCGGCATGGCGCCGCGCGCGGGAAACCGGTAGGTGATGATCGACCATTTCGGAAAAGTCTCGTCGTTACGGTTCGAAACCTCCGCCTCGACGCTTTCCGGGTAGCCGAGCTGGAGCGACCAGAAAGGCCCGTCGAAAATGTGGCAGCCCATGTCGCCCAGCGATCCCGTTCCGAAGTCGTACCAGGATCTCCACTGCACGGGCGCGTAGAGCGGATGGTAAGGCCGCTCGGGCCGCGTGCCGAGCCAAAGATTCCAGTCCATTCCTTCGGGCACGGGGGGTCTGTCCGTGGGCCTTGCTTCGAGGCCGTGGACGCCGATGGCGGCGAAATGCCTTTTGTTTGGCCGGTCCGTCCAGAGGTGGACGTCGCGCACGGCGCCGATAGCACCCGCCTCAAGCCATTCGCGCAGTATTCTGAGATTGTCGAGCGCGTGGCGGTGGTTGCCCATTTGCGTGGCGACCCCCGCTTTACGAGCGGCCTGTGTCAACTGCCGCGCCTCCCAAATCGTTCGGGTCAGCGGCTTCTCGCAATAGACATGCTTCCCCATCGCAATAGCCATCATCGCTGCGGGGAAATGGGTGTGGTCGGGTGTGGCGACGATAACCGCGTCGATCTGGTCGGCCATCTCGGCGAACATTTTGCGGTAGTCCTTGTAACGCGCCGCCTTCGGGAAAGTCTCTGTCGTCGGAAGGAAATCTTTTTTCTGGTACTGCTCGACGAAGCCGGGATCCACATCGCACAAGGCCACGAAATTCTCGCTTAGCATCTCCATGGCCACCACGTGCCCCCTGCCCGCGGCGCCGATCAACGCGATGTTCAACTTTTTGTCCGGATCCACAAATCGCGGCTTTCGAATCGCACCGTTGGGTTCCCAAAAGTAGGGACTTTTCTCGCCAAAGGCATACCCGGAAAACGCCGCCGCTGAACCGGCAGCAGCCAAGAATTCTCTTCGTGTAATTTGAGCCATTTGTCCGTTTCCTTTCATCCCCACCATCCATTTGCGAAACTCGTCGAGAAGAGCAGCCGATCTATTAGGGGCGGCGTCAAAATCCGCCTCATCACTTTAGTTGGTATGCAGTGTGGTTGTCAAGTCTACGCCTTGATCTGCAAACGCTTTCAGCTCGATTGTCCATTCGGTCCAGGTGTCTATCAGCGCTGCATTGTGATTATCATGGTAAACCACCGCAGCAGGGGCGGGGCTGTTGGCAACAGACACATACATCCGCTCAGCGGCATTGGACGGATCGCCACGGAACCACAGCGACAATACGCCAACGCCTTGTTCGGTCCAATCACGCGGATAAGTCAAAGGCCTGCTTGCCTCGGAGTACTTGAGATTGTTGTCGTAACGATACGGCATCGACTGGCCGCCGCCGTGAACAATCGTAGTCTCAGCCCAAGGTGTCTGGTCGTGGGCTATCAGGGCAGCGTTTGTCTGGGTGCCCCATCCGTCTGTCCACGTACGGAATATCTCGTCGGGCGGATAGTCGTTGTAATCTTCAAAATCATCCACAACAAGATAGTCGGCAACAGTAAGGCTCCAGAGCCTGCCTGTGCTGATAGTCGCGTCGGTATTGTTGGCGATTTGATATAGTTGCGTTCGCATGGCTAACCCATGGCTTATGACAAGGCAGTATCGTCCATACAATGAAAAGCTGCACTTTGGCAACTGGAGAGGGTGGTATGAGTTCGGTAATGGAGCGTTCGGCGACGGGGGCCCACATACGCTCGATACGATACACCGTTTTCTGCAACTTGGTTTGCCGGAGAGAATAACGGCGGTGAAGCGCGAAGGACCCCGAAAGAATATTTTTCCGATGGCAACTACGATCAAATTCGACTTTCCTGAAAGAGGCCCGGGTATGCCCGCGATGGATATTACTGATGAGCACCAGACCGCCTGCGAACTGAACGGCGGCAATCCCTTCGACTATCTGACGGAACTCCAGAAGCACGCCAACGAGCTATCCGCCCACCCGGCCGATGGCACACCTGCGGCCAACTCCTTCATTGCAGATTCCTTTGTTTAACGACCCGGCGTCTGCTGACATCAGCGAGCCCGCCCCCCCACTTTCTGGACACTTCACCGCATACCACAACGCCTTCTTCGGTAGAACACCCATCAGGGATTGGTAAGATTGGGCGCCCACATAGTAGGCTGGAGTTCAGGAGTCTCGCCAGAGGGCGGGAACGTCTGGTGGATGGCTTCGCGGAGCTGCCTGGAGAGTTGAGCGATCGTCTCCGCATGCGCGGGATCGGTGGCGAGGTTCGTCAGTTCGTGCGGATCGGCGTCATGGTCGTAGAGTTCCCGGCCTTGCTCGCCCTCTGCCCATTCCGTGTAGCGCCACCGTGGCGTGCGCAGACTATAACCAAAGAAACGTCCACCTTGCCTTTTGTTGCCGCTACGCGAGACTTGAGTGACCGCCCAGCCGCGCCCTGTGGCCGAGGGGTCTTTGAGCATGGGCACCAGACTCTGACCCTGAAGGTTCTCCGGCGCCTTAACACCGCAGAGTTCGGTAAGCGTAGGATACAGATCAATGAGTCCTACCGGATCGCCGGCCACGCCGCCCTTGACACCTATCTTGGGAGCGGCGATGATCAGAGGCACTCGCGCACTTTCCTCAAATATGCTCATTTTTTGCCATAGCCCGTGTTCGCCCAGGTGATAGCCGTGGTCGCTGGTGAATACGACAATCGTGTTCTCCGCCAGGCCCAGCCGGTCCAGCGCATCAAGCACGCGACCGACCTGGGCATCCATGAACGTCGTGCTGGCGTAGTAGGCCTGGACGCACTGACGGCGCAGCTCATCGGTCAGCTTGTCCTGTTCTTTCTTGTAACTGCCCAGCGCCGGGGACGGCAGGTCGGCCTGATCCTCCTTCACGCCTTGCACTACGGGCATCTCTTTTTCGGGGTAACGATCGAAATAGGGCTTTGGCGACACGTATGGCGTGTGTGGGCGATAGAACCCGACTGCAAGGAAGAATGGGCGATCCGTTTGCCGCGCGCAACGCTCCAGGACCCACTCGGCATCCGCAGCGAGCAGCCCATCCGTGTGGTACTGGTCGCTCCTGGGCGAAGCATACCAGCTCAGCGTCCCGCCGAACTGCCCGGGTGTGAGGCTGAAGATATGTGGCTCCTCCTCCAAACGGTCGCAGCCCGCGGGGTTCAGTTCCATCTCCCACGAGCCTGGATCATCATGCCCGTTGGTGCCGATGGACTTCGGAACGTTATAGTGATACAACTTCCCGATGCGACTCGCGAAGTATCCTTCGAGCCGGAAGGCCTGCGGCAAGCTGTGGTGTGAGGGAATCGTCTGACGAAAAATCTGTGAGTTCGCCAGTATCCCGGTGCTGTTGGGATGCAGGCCCGTGAGTATGGAATTCCGGCTGGGACCGCACAGTGGGAACTGGCAGTAGGCCCGCTCGAATCGCACGCCACGTTCGGCCAGCTTGTCAAGGTTGGGCGTCTTCACCAGCGGATGGTCGTAGCAGCCCAGCGAATTGTTCAGGTCATCGGACATCAGCAAGAGGACGTTTGGACGCTCCGCAGTGCAGGCATGGCCGGGGAATGTCGAGAGAATCGCAACGAGCACGAATAACCATCGATGAAACGCCGAGCTGCTGGAACAGATTAAATGAACAACGGTCTTCTTGCCCAATGTGGCACTTCGCGTTCGGAGTTTTAAGGTGTTATTCACAGTTTACTCTCCTTCGTTTCTCTCAAATTCAGCTTCTTTCTCATTTCCTGGTTCTCTGAAGCTCTGTTTCTTGAGCTCATTCGTCCTAGCCACCATGCTTTCGTTGCGGCATTCGGATCCCTGACCTGAAGTATTAACGACAATTGTATTTGTCGTCAAGAGCGCAAACGGAAAGTTCCGGCGGATGTTCAACACTAATCAGATTACCTCCTCCATCGCGATGGAAATTCCTCTGTTAAACCTACAGTGGCTAAACTGATGCTACAAGGGATAGAAGAATCAAAAAGATTCGGCTCATTCGAACAATGGATAGTGTTCTTAGCCAACATTCATCGTCCCCCATGCCTTCTTACATAGACATAATAGGCCCCGGCGAGCACTTGTTTCTGTTCATCCACCATTACTGCTTTCACGTCATAATCACCCTCTCGAAGTCTGACGTCAAAGACGATATATGTATCATTCTCTTCAACCTTCTTCACTTCCGAGAAGTCTCCAACTTCGAGCCCGATGGAATGCACGGGAAGTGCCTTATACTGGGAGCCATAGATGAGCTCGCTAATCGGCCGGCCTTGGTCCCATGCATCGACCTGTTTCTTTAGATCAGGTATTCCGCGTATGCGTGCATTGGCCTCTCTTGGCCAGCGTGATACCTCGAACCGGTAAGTGCCCGCCTGATGCACGGCCACAGGCCAGGAACCCATTGTGCGTGGCCCGGCAGCCACGTGAGCATGGTTCCAGGGCGTACCGTCAACGTACCAGTCCATCGGATGAAGGAAGGTTTCTTGATCGTGTGGCGAGCCGATGATTACTCTCGGATGCTCCCGGTCACCGGGCGTGACCCGTGCCCAGTATTGGTCAAAGTCCTCTCTAAGGGCTTCTACGACGTCCGAATGCCGGGCCGCCACGTTGGTTTTCTGTCCCGGGTCTGCAACAATGTCATAGAGTTCTTCGTTATTCACCAAGCGCCAGCGATTGGTCATTGCAGCCGCCCCATCCCACTTCTGAGGCAGGATTGTGCGCTGGCGCTCCACCACCAAAGTCCGGGGTTCGAGGTTCAAACTGGGCGTGTGGAGTTGCTTCTTGAAGCTCCGGCCGTCAAAGGTGACATCTGCCGGTCTTTTCAGCTCACACAAGTCAATCAGCGTAGGCAGC
>DATKWR010000441.1:0-2227 GCA_035529475.1 Sedimentisphaerales bacterium
AAACCCGAGAGCCTCAAGCAGTTTGACGCCGTCTGTTTTAACAATACCACGGGCCTCAAGTTCAACCCGGAAACGACGCTTGAATTGTGCAAGAGCCTGATGGGTTTCGTCCGCGGCGGCAAGGGTATCGTGGGGATCCACGCCGCGACGGACAACTTCAACGAATGGCCTGAGGCGCAGGAAATGATGGGCGGAAAATTCATGGGCCATCCCTGGACCGCCGGCGGAACATGGGCGGTCAAGATCGATGAGCCGCATCACCCGCTCATGGCGGCGTTCAAGGGAAAAAATTTCAAGATAAATGACGAGATTTATCGAACCGAGCCCCCGTTGTATTCGCGCGACAAGCAACTCGTTCTGATGAGTCTTGATATGAGCGACGAAACCACGCGGAACGTCAAAGGGTTCAAGCCGACGGATGCCGATACCGGCACTGGCTGGGTCAGAACCTGGGGAAAAGGCCGTATATTCTACTGCTCTCTGGGGCACAACGATCATCTGCTTTGGAACCCGGCGGTCTTGCAGCATTATCTCGACGGGATCCAGTTTGCGTTCGGGGATTACAAAGTTGACACCAAGCCAAAAGGCGCTGTCAGTTCAGGAAAGGGTTCAGACATGGCGGAATTGCAGGAATTACTGGGCAACGTAAAAACGCATGATTGGGGTCAGAGCCGCCTGGCGTTGACCGAGGTCAGTGAGATTATCAAGAAGGCGCACGGCAACAAGGCGGAGTTGGCGAAGATCGAGAAGGCTCTGCTGGGAGTGCTCGATTCGGATGCCAAACAGGCCGGCAAGCAGTATGTTTGCAGGGAGTTGAGCATTATCGGGACCGAGCAATCCGTGCCGACCTTAGCCAAGATGCTCGCGGACGAGGAGACCTCCGACATGGCCAGGTATGCGCTGGAGCGAATACCCGGTTCGGCGGTCGATGAGGCCTTGCGAGGTGCTCTGCGGGGCGCAAAAGGCAACGCGAGAATCGGCATCATTAACTCGTTGGGCCAGCGGCGCGACAAGGGCGCGGTGCGTAATCTGACCCGGGTTCTGGGCAGGTCCGATGAGGCTGCTGCAATGGCCGCTGCTGCGGCGCTCGGCCAAATCGCTGGTTCGGAGGCCACCGCAGCGTTAGCCGAAGCGAAAGACAAGGCAACCGGCAAGTTACAGATGGTGGTGCTGGATGCCTATTTGAAGTGTGCCGACCAGCTTGTGGCTGATGGCCAGAAGGTTCAGGCTCTGGCTATCTACAAAGAGCTTCAGAAAGAAGGAATGCCCAAGCCGATTCGTACGGCTGCCCTGACGGGCATGCTTAATGCGGCCAAGAGGTAAAGAAGGACCGATGAAAACCAGGCGCACGATTTGCAGGTCATTCACTCTCTCGCTTTTGTGCTCTTGTATCTGCTTCGGTGCCGCCGGGTCCTCACAGGACGAGGCGGTCGGGATGGTTCTGGAGATTCTTCGAGGCGGCGACCAGGAGATGCAGGCGGTAGCCATAGCGATGGCCAAGGAGATGCCGGGGGTGGAGGTTACGAAGGCTCTGGCAAAGGAGCTGCCGAATCTTTCTGCCGCCGGCCAGGTGCAGCTTCTGTCGGCGCTGGGCGACCGCGGCGACGCGGTTGCGCTACCGGCCGTCGTCACGGCGGTACAATCCGCCGCCCCGTCCGTTCGGACGGCTGCTTTGAAGGCCCTGGGCCAGTTGGGTGACGCGTCGAGCGTTAAATTGTTGGCCGAGGCTGCGGCGGGCAGTTCCGGCGAAGAACAGAAGGCCGCCCGCGCCAGTCTGTATCGGCTGCGCGGCCCGCAGGTCGATCAGGTTATTGTGGCCGGCATCCCGGAAGCGCAGGCCAAAACGAAGGTCGAGTTGATCGGCAGCGTGGGCGAGCGCAACATTCGGGCCGGTGTGAGCGCGCTGCTGAAAACCGCCAGCGATGCAGACCGGACGGTCCGGACCGAGTCGCTCAGGACCCTCAAGATTGTTGCCGGCCCTGAGGATTTGCCTTCGCTGGTCCAGCTTCTGCTGAGCGCAGAGAGCTCATCGGATCGTAACGAAGCTCAGAAGACGGTTGCCGCCGTCACCCACAAGATCGAGGACAAGAATCGCCAGGCCGACGCGGTGCTGGCCGTCTTGCCTTCGGTCAAAGAGGTCCAGGACCGATGCTCACTGCTGGCCGTATTGGGCAAAATCGGCGCCAACGCTGCCTTGCCGGCGCTCACGGCTGCGCTGAAAGACAAG
>DATKWR010000442.1:0-6922 GCA_035529475.1 Sedimentisphaerales bacterium
TTTGCAGACCAGGGTGTGAACCTTGCCAATGTCAGTTCGATTACTCTTGGCCTTGGTAACAGAAGCAATCCAGTTGCCGGCGGTTCAGGTATGATGTACTTTGACGATATCCGAATCGGCCTTTCCGCACCAGCACCGTAAGTCTGATTTTTAAACAGTTAAGATCATATAGTAGATATGAACTAACTCGGGGTCTATACTAATACAGTATAGGCCCCTTTGTCTTAGAGCTATATAGAAACTCAGGACAATATGGAAGCGCAGTGGACACCTATGAAGAGTTCAAAGTCAAACACTAAAATCCCTGTTGCCACAAAAATTTCTTTGAGGCATCCTCGTTACGGCATTTCAGCCAGGCTTTGTAGCTTAATTGCATAAAACTCGACCTTTACAGCTACAACATCAAGACAAATTAATCATCGCCAGGAATTCCGGGTTGAAAGTTGCCATGACGCCGGTTAGAATTTTAGCCCGCGAAGATTGTACTCTTATTCATATTATCACAGGTATCCCGATTAGGGGAAGGACTCATGTTGAAACACGTATCAGCATTCGTTTTGTGCGTTGCGGCCATAGCGATTCTTTCGGCCACCGCATGGAGCGAGCAGCAGTTCACTGTCTCGCGGTCTGCCGGCGTGCAGGCCAAAGCATTTACCTTTGGCGGCAAAGAAACCCTGGCTGGCTGGGCGGTCACTGGTGACGTGACAATCGATGTGGTGAAGGGCCGTGAGGGTGGGAGTGGCTCTCTCAAGGTTAGCCCGGGCGGTAAGGCCCTGCTGAAGCTCCGCGAAAGGGACGAATCCGGCAAGGTCGAAGTCTGGGTTTACGACGACGGCGCTAAGCCCGAGGATGTCAAGACCGGTAGGCTGGGCCCGCGTTGGGGGCTGGTGCAAAACGACGGGAAGTTATTTGCCGTCGGCATTCTCTACGCCAACTATCTCGGCGGCGACAAAGGATACACCGCCATGGCCTGCGACGGCAGGCAGTGGTTCGACCAGTTGTTCTGGCTCGGTGTGAATCGCGCCCCGGCCGGCTGGCACAAGTGGACATTCGACTTCGATTCTGAGGTTGGCTTGCAGGTCTTTCACAACGACAGGCAGGTTAATGTGGTGGACTCCCGCAAGACGGATTTGAAGGGCTTCAGTGCTTTCACCGTCTGGGGTGATGAGGACAAGGGCAAGAATCAGACAATCTGGCTGGCCGACCTGTCTATTACTCTGGGCGGCCCGGTTACTGTCCCACCCGTAATCGAGACCGATCCGTACGAAAATGAGACCGTCGCCGCAGAGATGACACAAAGCCGCCAAGTCATCGTCTATACCAAGGAAAATGCACCTGCGACACCCAAACTCGAAGATTTACTGCTGAAGCAGAGCATCTCGCAGTACGGTATTACCTGGACGTTTCAGAAGCCAGCTCGCGTCGGGCAGTTCGTTAACGGTGACTGGTATGTCGTTGGGCCCGTGACTATAGAGGCGATCGACCCCAAGCCGCTTTATGGCAGCGAAATCCCAAGACGCGAGCTGGACCGTATTGACAGGGCACGTAAGGAAGAGCATCGAGTCCGCAACGGTTTCATGCTCAATCCCCCGGCCAAAATGGAAGTCGCCTACGACAGCGGCGTTCGAAACTGGTTCACTCCATCGCTCATTCAGAGACTGCCGGTGACGATGAAGCCCGGCGATTCACTTGTCTCCACGATCAGCATGCCCAAGAATCTGGTGCTCCATGCCCAATTGCGGAACAAGATCGAGCGTGGTGTGGATGACAGCAGCCCGATCCGCACTGCTGCGGTTCTGACCTGCGTGGGCGAGCCGTAGCCGCCGGACGCCTTCCGGCCGGGTTTCTGCAATCGCCAGCAGAGGATATACCTGGCCAGGAACCTCAAGCGGGACCTGTTACCGGTAGCCGCCGCAACCAAGAGCATACCCAATATCCGGCAGTATATCCGCTTTACCCAGCGGCCCTGGGTGGGAACTTGCTTCTTTGGCTTCGAAGAGCCTGTGGAGAACATGCCGCAGTACGGCCTGGAGTACGGGCGGGCGGTCGGTATCTCCGCATTATTGCTGTGCACCGATCTTCGGCAGCAGCAAAAAGAGCCGCTGCTGGTGAACTTCGTCCAAGTGGGCATCGACCTAAGTGGTATGGTTCGCGCGGGCCATCCCGGCTGGACGGGCTGGGGCGGACACGGCAGTGGGCGCAAACTCCCCATCGTCTTTGCCGGGCTTCTTCTTGGCGATGATGAACTGGCTGGTATCAGCTTGTCCTATCCGAAGGTTAGTTTCGGCGAGGATGAGCAGACCGCGTACGGCGACTGCTGGACCGGGGCCAAGGTCGTGTTTGCCGGACATTCGGGGATCGATGCGGTTACTGGTGAGGGCCGGTCGCGAGGCAGCAACTGGGGGCCCTATGAGCATACGCCGCCTTCGCAGTGGAAGGACGGCCAGAACACTAGCGAGAGCTACCGCCGGTGCTGCACGAGCGTTGGCTGGGTGGCGCAGGCTCTGGCTCTGCGGCTCATGCAGGCCGAGCAGGCCTGGGGCCACGACTCTTTCTTCGATTATGTTGATCGCTGGATGTATGAAGACGACACCGCTTTCGTAAAAACCATCAAGGAAACGACCGGCCGGGATCACGATAAAGATTGGGCGCGCCAAGGTCAGGCTTGGGACGCCTTCGTTAACGAGATGTGGGCAATGCACCGGCCGGTGCTTCAGACACCGACCGACGGTTGGAAGCAAAATCACGATGACGCCTATTACCGTACGGCCATCGCGGAATAATCTACCTATGTCATGTCAAATCGCGCGAAAATGTCAACAAACATGGCACCTTAACGCCGTTCATTCCGAAATTGGCAAAAAATTTCCATTAAATATACATTTTTCGGCAAAAATCTCATGTTTGTTTACGATAGATTTTACCAAAATCAGCATCTGTAGTATCGAAATACAGTCAAGAATTTTTGAAGAGTTCTGAAGTTTTGTAGCTCGTGAGAAGGGTTACTTTTGTACGACTGAAGGGCTGGTGGGACTAATCCTAAAACTCGCTTCATAAGGCGTCCTATATGTTAAAATTCCTCCTTATTTTGCTGACAATACAGGTCGGACAGATGTCACGCATATCTTGCAGCAGGCTATCATCGGCACCCGATACTGATAGGCCACATGTATAACACTTACCGGTTCGTATTCCATTGGTCTGACTTACCAAGCCAGAGGAAAACAGACAACCAATTACCGCTTCAAACCGTATAGAAACAGGTACAACACCCCCAATCCCCTTGGCGAGGGAATGGACGCAGGCTTAGCTTGAGAGAGGGATCCTCTGGCTCAGTGCATTTGTGTGGGCAGCTTTAGGAATCCCTGATGCCGAAGCCAGTTGGCACACGCCTGCGTCCACGTGGAGCATGGATGGTCGCTCGGGCGGACGCCGAAGTCATGGGCGGCCGTTGCATAGATGTGCAGCTCCGCCGGGACGCTGGCTTTCTTCAGCGCAAGGTACATCGACACGCTGTGCTCCGGCGGGCTGATGATATCGTCCCCGCCGTGTGCGAGGAAGATTGGAGGCGTTCCGACCGGGATACGCAGGCCGGGAGCGATCTCATCTTTGTCCTTCGCTTTCAGGTAGCCCGAATAGACCCCGATGGCGAAGTCGGGCCGGCAACTGATTTTGTCCACTTCATCGATTGGCTCGTACGTTCGCCGGTCGAAGCTCGTCGCCGTCGCAATCGCCAGATGGCCGCCTGCCGAGAAACCCACCATGCCGATTTGCTGCTGATGTATACCCCACTCATTAGCTTTACTACGCACTAAGCTGACGGCTCGTTGCGCATCCTGAAGTGGACGTCGGGCTGGCTCGCCCTTGGGCTCATCGGGGCGGCGCGGCACACGGTACTTGAGGATGATGCCGGTGACGCCAATAGAGTTCAACCAGGCGGCAACTTCCTCACCTTCGAGTTGCCAGTAAAGATCCCAGTAGCCGCCACCGGGACAGATCAGCACCGCAGTACCAGTGTCCTTCTCCTTTGACGGTCGATAGATTGTGAGGGTTGGTTTGGTAACATTGGTTACCAGCCTTGTTGGCTCGGTAACCTCAACCTGCTTGCGGTCCAGCTTAGGCGACATGCGGAACTTTTCCTCGCCGATATTTCCGCTTTCCTCCGGCGCAGTGCCCGGCCAAATCTCGACGACCAGCGGCTCATCAGCCCCAACTGCCGACCAGGCCGCGCACATCGATATGACCACAAAAACCATCAATGTGAATCGCATAACTGAACTATCCTCCTTTCCTTTCATTGCTCGATCCTTTAGGTGTTAGCCCTGTGCTACAATCGCAACCAGGTCATCGCGTTCTGCGAGCGGATCTTCTCTTTGTCCGGCTCGCTCGCGTCCAATACTTCCAGCTTCACCAATGCGGGGTCCGGATAGTTGAAGGGCATCCCGGTCCCGAACATCACGCGCTCGGCCCCCAGGTTTGTGATGAGCTGCCCAAGCTCGTTTGCCAGCACGGCGCTCAAGCGGGATAGTTCGATGGCATAATTGGACGGAAGGACATTGTCCTTGCGCCCGAGCAGGCACCCTGTGTAGCCGATGCCGTTCAGCAAGATAAAGCGTGCTTTTGGGTGAGCTTTCACCAACTCGATAATCTCCTCCAGCGGCACGTCGGGTACGTTCAGCAGCCAGCTCCGCTGCCGGTTGTCCTCCACGCGGATGGGAATAGAGATGACCATGCCTCGCTCGGTCGCAGCGTTCACCAGCTCCCGGCAGCACGTGCTGGAGAGCTGATAATTGTGCCACTTGGGATAGAGGCGCAGGCCCGCCATTCCGAACTCCTCATGGCAGATTTTCAGATCGTCCTGCCAGCCGGCGTAAAACGGATTGATGACGGCAAATGGAATCAGCCTGTCGCTATGACCACGGACCTCCTCCGCCACCTCCTCGTTACCGGCCTGCGCGTTGCGATAGGTGATGGCGCTGGCGCTGGAGACGACCGCCTTGTCGATCCGTTTGGAGTCCATCAGGGCGAGCAGCGACACAGCCGTGTTGTACCGCAGCCGGCGGAACGCAAAATGGCCAAGATAAGCATTCACGTCAACGATCATGATTTCCGCCTCCGCAAGAGCCTCATCATGTTCCCGCTCAGGATCTTCTCCTTGTCCTGTGCGCTCAGGTTCGCACCACGAATCTTGCCCACCCCTGCTGTCATGGAGGAGTCACAGCCGAAGACGACCCGGTCCACCCCCACCACGGCTGCTGCCATCTCCACCGTGCCCTCATCTGTTACGCTGCCGCTGGTGTCGAGCAAGATGTTCTGAGCGTGGTGCAGGGCCTTGATCGTCCATTCCCAATCACCCCCACCGGAGATGTGTGCGCAGATAAGCATGGCCTCGGGATAGCGGCGAGCCAGTTCCGCTATGTGCCCGCCGTCGGACATACGCGGCTGGTCCTCCACGAAGTAGTGGGAGTGAGATGCGTGCTGCAGGATCGGCACGCCCAGCTCAATCGCCAGCTCCACGATGGGAAAGACCACCGGCTCCGTGCAGGTGTACTCGTTGTAGAGCTTGATGCCGATAAACCCACGATCTCCTATGCAGCGGCGGACTTCATCCAACGCCTCTCGGCCGTAGCCGGGATTGACGTAACAGTAGCCGAGCACTCGGCCGGGGAACCGGCGCATTCCGTCGGACGTCCACCGGTTGCATTCCCGAAAACCGTCGGCGGTCGCCGGCCGCTGCGGCGTGAGGATCGAACAGCACAATTGGTCTATTCCCAGCTTGTCCGCCGCCTCAATGAGCTTGCGGTCGTCCGCCTCCCATGTCGTGCGGCTGCGATGAGACAAGTGTGCATGACAGTCTATTACCCTGCCTTTTCGGAGCGGGCTGCTCGAAGCACCAGCTACAGGCTTCTCGATGGCCGCGCAAGCCGGTGGTAGTGCTGCCGCCCCTATCGCCACGACTGTGGCGGCCGAATCCTTCAGGAACATTCGCCGCGAGAGGCGCCGCTGAGGTGCTACTGGTAAGCCAGGGCAACTCACAGATGAGAAGAATATGCAATCTTTCATATACACTCCCGCATGATCCGCAGATACTCGCGGCAGGTGTCTCGAATGTCGGGGTCGCCGGGATGCCGGTCCTGCTCGATGGAAGCGAAGCCGTTGAAGCCGACCTTCTTGAGGGCCGTGACAATTGCCTCGATGTCCATCACACCCCGACCAAACGCCGGGAACTGTCGCATCAAACCATCGATATCGCGCATGTGCACGTTCATTAGGTGCCTGCCCACTTTATGGATCGCGACCGGAGGGTATTCCCGCTGGAGCAGCGTCCAGCCCGCGTCAAGATTGTAGCCCAGATCGTCGTCGCGAATCTGGTCCCACAGTCGCAGGAACGACGCCGCATCCGGGACTAAGCAATGCGTGTGCTGCTCGATGGAGAACTTCAGGCCATGGGCTTTCGCCCGTGACAAACAGGCTTTGGTGGTCTCCACATAGGCGTTCCACACACGGTCCCAATCGAATCCTTCCGCAATGTCGATGTGATACTTCTGGCCTGGTTTGGGCCCGGCGATCTCGTAGTAGCGAGGCAGATACTCCGTCGGTCCTTTCAGCTCGCGCGCCCAGGGAGCTACGATATTGATGATCGGCGCGCCCAACTCTTTCCCGATTCGGCAGCCCGCCTCAAAGTAGGCGAGTGCCTGTTCTCGAGCGGCTCGATCCGTGCTTGAGAGGTCCTCGACCACCGGCTGGAAGAGGACGAACTGCGACACACGTAATTTGTTTCGCTGGAGTTTTTTGTTGATACGAGCGATCCGGGCGTCCGTCCAAAACTCCTTGAGGTCTCTACGTGCCGTCACGATCAATTCGACGCCGTCGAAGCCCAGCTCACCGATGACATCCAGGGCCCGCTCGGGGTCCGCGGCGG
>DATKWR010000443.1:0-4814 GCA_035529475.1 Sedimentisphaerales bacterium
GCTCTGAACCAGCTCGACCGCGCGGCGGTAGTTGCCGCCGGCGTGAATCTGAGTGCCCATCTGCGTCACGAGCTTATTCCGGCGCGCCACCTCCGCCATCAGACGGGCCTCATACACGTTGTGTGTCAGCGGCTTTTCGCAGTAGCAGTGTTTGCCGAGCTTCATGGCCATGACCCCCGCCGGGGCGTGGGTATGGTCGGGCGTGCCGATCACCACCGCGTCGATTTTGTCCTGCACCTCGTCCAGCATTTTGCGGAAATCCGTGTACCGTTTGGCATCGGGAAACCGCTCGAAGGTTTTTGCCGCGTGCGTGTGGTCAACATCGCACAGGGCGACGATGTTCTCACCGGCCACGCCGTCTATGTCGGCGGCCCCGCGCCCCCCTACACCGATCCCGGCGATGTTCAGCTTCTCGTTGGCCGCTGTGCCGCGCACCAGCCGGCTGCTTTGCAGGATGATGAGCCCTGCACCGCTCCATGTGGCGCTGCGAAGAAAATCACGACGGGTCAATTGTGTGCGCATTGCCTGTTGCTCCTTATCCAGTTTGGACAGAAATCTGACAGCCCCCGTAAAATACCGGCAGATTGTCATCGCGTCAAGGGCAAGCCTACGGCACTTTATCCTAACAGATGACGTGTCAAGGAAGCTTGAATTTTCCAGGCCGACCTCGTATTCTATTGCAGATGAGGCACTGTATAGGGCCGGCCCGACCCCGTATGGCGGGCAACGTTTGTCTCAGGAAGGATTCGAGTAGATGAATGTACCTCCCAAGACCAAGAAAAAAGTGGGCGCACTTATCGGCCTGCTCAAAGAAGCGAAGTCCGTTCTTATCGTGATGCAGAACAACCCCGACCCGGATTCGATCGCCTCGGCGCTGGGGCTGCGCAAAATCGCCAACAGCCAGGGCGAAGCCCAGTGCACGATTGCCTGCGGCGGCACCGTCGGCCGAGCCGAGAACAGGGCGCTCGTGCGATACGTGGGCCTGAATTTGCGGCCGCTCGCGGACCTCGATCCGGTCAAATTCGACCTGACCTGCATGGTGGACACGCAGCCTGGAACGGGAAACAACTCATTTCCGCCCGAGGTATTGCCCGACATCGTGATCGACCACCATCCCGTCCGGCAGACCACGCGAAAGTGCAGATTCACCGACATTCGCAGAAACTACGGCTCGACCAGCACCATCCTGTGCGAATACCTGGAGCGACTTAACGCCACCCTGGAGACGCCGCTGGCAACGGCATTGCTCTATGGGATTCGGTCCGACACGCAGGATTTGGGCAGAGAGGCCATTAAAGCCGACATCGACGCCATATACTACCTCTATCCTTTGGCCAACAAGCGGGTGCTCAGCCAGATACAACGCGGCGCCGTCAACAGAGAATACTTCCAGATGCTGACAGAGGCGATGAAGAACGCCCGCGTCTATCAGAACGGCGCCATCATTACGAGCCTCGGACCCGTGAACAACCCCGATATGATCGGCGAGGTGGCCGACCTGTTCCTGCGGGATGACGATGTGACGTGCACGATGTGCTACGGCCAGAGCAGCGAGAAGATCCTGATTTCAATCAGAACATCCGACGAGGCTCTTGACGCGGGCAAGCTGATTCATCGTGTCGTCGGCCGAAAGGGCACCGGGGGAGGGCACAAAACGTATGCCGGAGGACAAATACCCATCGCCGGCTTGGCGAAAACTGCCTCGGCCAAGCTCGAACAGCAGATCTCCAGGAAGTTTCTCAAAGCGCTGCGCGTCGCTGGACACCCCTACACGAGGCTTATCCAGATTTGAATGAGCCGCTACGGACTGGCCTGTTTTGTAAATAACAACTCACCCTTGGGCACAATCTTCAGGACACAGGCATAATCCCATCGTGCTTTCGCTGAAAAGGCGACATCGAGACCATTCGCTGTTTCATCCCATTTCAGCGACTCGCCAGAACCCAACATCGTGATAGACCTGATGCCCTGCCGGCTCACAGGATGCGCGGAACTCAAAGACTTGATGGTAAAGCGGCCCGACTCAGGCCGGCCGAAACAGATAGCGTACAGCACTCCGTCTTTGACAGTGAAACGCACGCAATCGGGCCCCATCTTCAGCTTGCCGCTTTTCCCGTCGTCGCTGATCTTGATCATGGTTCCTTCGCCATATTCGCGCCACGGCCGCGTGCCATAAATCGCCTCCCCGTTCACGCTGAGCCACTGGCCGATTTCCTTGAGCGTCTGCACTTCCCGGTCCCGCAGGGTGCCGTCAGGTTTTGGCCCTACGTTCAATAATAAATTGCCGTTCTTGCTGACAATATCGGCCAGGGCGCCGATGAGATAATCGACGGGCCAGAAGTCGGTATCTTCAACATAGCACCAGCCGTTGACCGAGATCTTGTCATCCGTCTGCCACTTTGACGAGAGCCTGATGCTGTCGAGGCCCGAGCGCTCGAAATCTTCTACCGCCTGGTCGGGCTCCAGGAACTCGCGCTTGTAGGTCAGGACCACCCCCCTGCCCCACTGCTGAGCGCTATTGTAATAATGGGCCAGAACATTGTAGAACGCTTGTCTGAAATAGGGCTTTTTGAATTTCCTCTCGCCGTCGCCGATACCGCCATCGACGAATATGTAGTCAGGCTGGTAGTTGTCAATCAACTCGCTTAAGACATTCTCCCAATGCTGCTCATCTTCAGGCCGAGGTGGGTCATTATCGCCCCGGCGGTGTCCGTAGAGGGCCTCGTATTTTGGGTCCCAGTTGTCATACTCGGGCCGGAACGTGTAGTAGGCCCAGTGTCGCCCGTAGTGGGTGGATACGCCCATCTTGAGATCTGCCTTTCGAGCCGCAGCGACGAATTCGCCCACGATATCTCGCTTCGGCCCCATCGCTTTGGAATTGTAAGCGATGTATTTGGAGTCCCACATGGCAAACCCGTCGTGATGCACGGCGGCCGAAACCACGTATTTCGCACCGGCCTCTTTGAACAGCTTCACCCACTCGTCGGGTTCCCACTTTTCCGCCTTAAACATCGGGATGAAATCCTTGTAGCCGAACTTGTCCAGAGGCCCCCAAGTCTCTACATGATGCTTTGGAATGTCCTGGAAATCACTCCTCTTCTTTATCTGCTCCGGACTATACATCCAGTGCGGATACCACTCTGTTTTGCAGGCCGCCACGGAAAACGGCGCCCAGTGAAAATAGATACCGAACTTGGCGTCTTCATACCTCTGAGGGACGTTGTAATGCTTCAAGGATTCACCGGTGGGCTCGAAGTTGTAGTGCTGCACGTCTCTTGATTCCGGCGGCGCGCCGCATCGCGCGGACATCAACAACACGGCGACCGCAAAAATCGAAGACCACTTTCTCGGTCTCATAATAGTCTCTCCTTATTTCAACACATTCCCGCCCGGCGTTTCCCGGCCGAGGCCTACCTAAAGTTTTCTGCCGTCTTAACACATCTATACTATGAGAAACCGGCGGGCATTACAAGCAGAACCGGCCCTACCCGGACGGCAGGCAAATCAAAGGCACACGTTGCATTTTCCACTCGAATATGGTAGTCTTTCGATATTTCGTGAGTATTCTGTGCTGGATTTGGCCAGCAGACAATTGAAGAAAGGACCCTTACCGTGAAATATATGATCGTAGCTCTTGCCATCGCATTAGCCACGGCTCCAAATTTCGGGTTTGCCGGCGAATCCCGGCCGACTTTGGACATCTACTTTCTGGACATGATGGGCGGCGGCTCGACCCTGATCGTCACGCCTTTGGGAGAATCGGTCTTGATTGACACGGGATCGCTCGAACCTAAGCATCGGGACGCCGACCGGATGTACAAGGCCTGTCAGTACGCGGGGTTGAAACACATCGACTATCTGATCACGACGCACTTCGATTCGGACCATTACGGCGGGATATTGGAGTTGTCCGGGAGGATCCCCGTCAAATGCTTCATGGATAAGGGCGCCCCGCCGCCCGCACATCAGCAGGACAACAAGACATTCAAAACGCTCTATCCGCTCTACCAACAAGCAACAAAGGGCAACGTCACAGCCCTGCGGGCCGGCGATAATGTCCCGCTGAAGAACGACCCTGACGGCAGAATCCTTCCAATTGCACTGCATTGCGTGGCCTCCGAGAAGAAGATAGAAGGGTTTGGCGGGGATATTGATGCGCCCGTCGAAGGTTTCGTCATAAGGAAACCGGATGAGTCGGAAAACGCTCGGAGCATCGCGCTGGTCCTGCGCTACGGCCGATTCAAGCTCTTTGCAGGCGGCGACATTACCTGGAACGTGGAGCATCACCTGGCGCACCCCGTGAACCGGATTGGAAAGGTGGACCTCTACCAGGTCACGCATCACGGGCTGGACCAGAGCAACAATCCCGTACTGCTCAAGGCGCTAAACCCGACCGTGTGCGTGGCGATGAACGGCCCGAAAAAGGGAATCCAGCCGGAGACGTTTAAAGCGTTGGATGCACTGCCCGATATCAAGGCGATTTACCAGATTCATTTCAATGTTCTGTATGGGGACGAGGGCAATACGCCCGGAGAATTCATCGCCAACAAGAAAGAGCCTGAAAAAGGCGAGTTGATAAAGGCATCCGTGGACGCTGAGAAGGGTACGTTCACCGTCTCGATCGGCGTCGATGGGTCAAAACGGGAATTTGAAATCCAGTGATGCAGGCTGTCGGACCTTCAAAGCAGGAGCTGAACCATGGTAAAAGAACAGGCACATTCCATTCGAGCAACGTATGCACTCGCTGTTCTGGCTATCCTGACGATCTGCCAGAGTGACCAGGCCGCACAGAAGGTGGTTTTCGAGCCGCTTGA
>DATKWR010000444.1:0-3924 GCA_035529475.1 Sedimentisphaerales bacterium
GTGGCCATCGACAGCCATGGGGCCGACGCGATGCGTTTCACGTTGGCCAGCATGACCACAGACACGCAGGATATCCGGATGCCTGTGGCATCCATGACGCTGCCCGACGGGCGCCAGGCCAATACCTCGCCCAAGTTCGATATCGGGCGAAACTTCTGCAACAAGCTTTGGAACGCCTCGCGTTTTGCGATGATGAACCTTGAGGGCATGGACTCAGCCAGGTTCGACGCCGGCCAGATGGACGTTACCGACAAGTGGATTCTTTCTCGCCTGGCCAGGACCATATCGGAGGTCACGGAGTCACTGGAGCAGTTCAAGTACAGCGAGCCATTGGCAAGTCTTTATAGATTCTTCTGGAATGATTTCTGCGACTGGTACCTCGAGTGGACCAAGCCGCGAATGCAGGATGAGCGGAAAAAGCCGGTCGCTCAGAATGTCCTTGCCTTCGTGCTGGATCAGACGCTCCGGCTGTTGCATCCTTTTGTGCCGTTTATCACCGAGGGGATATTCCAGAAACTCAACGAGCTTGCCCCGTCGCGAGGGCTTGAAGGGCGGACAAAGGCGCCAAACTCCGCCGCACTGGTCGTCGCTGAATGGCCCTGCAGAATCGACGCATTGCAGGACCCGGATGCGGAGCGGCAAATAGAGGCTATCCAAGCCGTTATTCGGGCCATCCGGGACATCAGAAACAACAGGAATATTCCCCCGAAGGAGTTGTTAGTGGTCTCGGCGAAATGCCAGCCGGAGACGGTGGATATTCTGAATCGAAATGCAGATTTGATCGGGCAGTTAGCGGCCCTTAAGGAATTCCGGGCCGGGACGGACACGGCAAAACCGGCAAACGCCGCCGTCGCAATTGCGGACACCGCAGAGGTGTATGTCCACGAGGCAATTGACCCGGAGGCCGAACGGCAGCAGCTTGAGAAACAGAAGCAACAGGTGGGAAGAGCCAAAGAAGCGGTAGAAGCCAAGCTGAGCAATAAGAATTTTGTGACAAGGGCCAAGCCCGAGGTCGTTGCGCAGGCCAGGGAAAAGCTGGCCCAGCTCACAGAACAATTAGAGGCGGTAGAGAGACACCTGTCGGAACTGAGAAACAGCGGATGACCACGCTCGCGGCGCGGGCCGCATAAAGGTGATGCCAAAATGGAAATGGAAGCCGAACTATCGCGCATAATCATAAACGAAATGTCCGACCAGCAGGTCATCGTCCTGAAGGAGCGTCACGGCGACCGCAGTTTTCCCATCGTGATCGGCATCGTGGAGATTTTTGCGATCGACCGCCGCTTGAAGGGCATCAAGCCGGTCCGTCCGATGACGCACGATCTCTTGGCCGATGTCATCGAGAATCTCGGCGCCAAAATCGAAAAGATCGTCATCTGTGACTTGCGCCAGCACGTATTCTACGCCACGATACACCTAAACCTGAACGGGCGCACCATTGAGATCGATTCCCGCCCCTCGGATGCGATCGCGCTGGGCGTCGCCTCCAACGCCCCTATTTTTGTTGCGGATCACGTTTTCGAGCAGGCTTCTCAATGAGAGACGTCGAGATGATCAGCAGGCCGACCCCGATGCAAAGCAGGCTGTCCGCAGCGTTGAATGTGTGCCAGTGATAGCTGCGATAATACACGTCGATAAAGTCCCTCACGGAACCATTATTGAAGATTCTGTCGTACAGGTTGCCGCAAACCCCCGCAGCGAAGAGGCCCAGGGCGACGTGCACCAATCTCTGCCGGCTCCCACCCAGGAGAAAAAAGCCCAGGACCGCCGCAATAGCGACCGTTGAAACCGCCGTCAAAAAATAAGCCTTACCGGCGAACCACCCGAAAGCAGCGCCGTCGTTCAACGCCGGCACAAACTGCAAAAAGCCGTTGACGACAGGAAAAACCTCATAGGGTTTGAGCCAGTCGAATACCGCCTTCTTAGTCCACAAATCCAGCGCCAGCCCGCCGGCCAACAGGGACCAAAACACCAGATGGGCTTTTGAATCGGGCAGCACGAGCGGAAGCTGCTTCAAGAAAGCCCGACTCAGCGTCAGCCGTGCGCTGCCTTCTTCTGTTCCGGGTTCAGCCATAAACCATTACCAACCGTATCGCGTCGGGTCTCTGCAAAAGCCTTTTGCCGCTTGCCTGCGAACGTGACGGCATTATATCATAGTAAATCTCTGCGTCAAAGCCTTTTACCACCGCATGAATTTTGTTCCCGCGCCGACGGCCCAAAGTATTTGACATATCCACTGTGAGGTCATATCATATCTTGATTCAATTGGAGCATTAGAGGCAGACGAGGTTATACCTCGTCTTTGTTGTATAAGCAGGAAAGGTTTCTTTTTTATGGCAAAACGAAAAGCCAAGGCAGGAAACAGGCCGTTTGTGCTAATCCTTCGGGATGGCTGGGGCTATAATCCCAATCCGGCCGAAGATAAGTACAACGCCATCAAGTGCGCCAATACGCCGGTGGATGATATGCTGATGGCCGAATTTCCGAATTGCCTGATTCACACCAGCGGGGAGGACGTCGGCCTGCCGGACGGGACCATGGGCAACAGCGAGGTGGGCCATCAAAACATCGGAGCAGGCAGAATCGTTCCGCAGGAGTCGGTCAGAATCAGCAAGACCATTCGGGATGGTTCGTTTTTCGAGAACAAAGAGTTCCTGAAGGCGGTCGAATTTGTCAAGAAGAACAACGGCAAATTGCACCTGATGGGCCTGTGCAGCGACATCGGCGTCCATTCGTTATTGGGCCACCTGTACGGCCTGCTCGAGCTGGCCAAGAGAAACGACGTCAAGGACGTCTTCATTCACGCCTTTATGGACGGCCGGGACTCTCCGCCCGACAGCGGAGCCGGGTACGTGGCCGAGATCGAGAAAAAGGCCGGGGAAATAGGTGTTGGCAGAATCGCCTCGGTGATGGGCCGATTTTACGCGATGGACCGCGACAGCCGGTGGGACCGCGTGCAAAAAGCATACGAGTGCATGAGAACGGGCAAGGGCATCAAAGCCCGCAGCGCCGCCGAAGCGGTCGCCGGCAGCTATGCAAAAGAGGTCACGGACGAATTCATCGAACCCACGTGCATCGTCAACGACGACGGCGAGCCAATCGCCACAATAGCCGACGGCGACGGCGTCATATTCTTCAACTTCCGCGGCGACAGACCTCGCGAAATCGCATGGGCGATCTTGGGGCCGGACTTCAAAGAGTTTCCTCGAACGACCAAACCGGACATCCATTTCGTGTGCATGACCGAATACGATGCGACGCTGCCGAGCGCGGTGGCGTTTCCGAAGCTGCCCAAAATGAAGAATATCCTGGGAGCGTATTGGGGCGCGCTGGGGCTCAAACAATTCCGCTGTGCCGAGACGGAGAAATACGCGCACGTCACGTTCTTTTTCAACGACTACACGGAAAAGCCCTTCCCGGGCGAAGACCGGCAAATCGTGCCGTCGCCGCGTGTTCGCACGTACGACCTGAAGCCGGAGATGAGCGCGTACGAGGTGGCCGAGGTTGTGCTGGAAAGGCTGGATTCGAATAAATATGACGTGATGGTGGTCAATTTCGCCAATCCCGACATGGTTGGGCACACGGGCATATTGTCCGCCGCGATCAAGGCGGCCGAAACGGTCGATCAATGCGTGGGCCGGATTCTGGACAAGGTCAAGAGCCTCGGAGGCATTGCCATGATCATGGCCGACCACGGCAACTTCGAGAAAATGTGGGATACCGAGACGAATAAGCCTCACACGGCCCACACCATAGGCGACGTGCCGCTGATTGTATTCGATGAACGTTTCAAAGGAACGACGCTGCGCCAGGGCGGCAGGTTGGCCGACATCGGCCCGAC
Source organism: Sedimentisphaerales bacterium (assembly GCA_035529475.1). GTDB lineage: Bacteria > Planctomycetota > Phycisphaerae > Sedimentisphaerales > Anaerobacaceae. Next base: position 3,842 of record DATKWR010000444.1, read on the forward strand.
GTTGCTGCAAATGATGGACCTGCCGCAGCCCGAAGAAATGACCGGCATAAGTTTGTTGCCCAAGTAAATCGGAGGCAAACAGA
>DATKWR010000445.1:0-4669 GCA_035529475.1 Sedimentisphaerales bacterium
AACCCATATACCGCCTTCGCTACAAATGCGCGGGCTATTGCATACCGATCCTTAAGCTTCCGCCCCATCCATTGGTATTCAGGCGAGGTTACATATTTCTCTACCTCCACCACTTCCAGCGTCATGATCAACCGTTTCTGCCAGCAAACTTTCAAAGCTGGGTCCCTTTGCAATCACTCGCAGTTCCCCTTCCTCGTAGCGGTACAATGATGGGATTTGCCGAGGCGCTATCCGGGCCAGTATCGCCGTCAGATAATCCACGCACATTACGGCTGTTGTTGTGTCGTTGATGCCGGGTGAGAGTGCTTTCAATGCCACATCCACGATCTGTCTGATGCCGAAGGCCGTGTCCTGTTCCACCGTACGGTGGCGGCTGATGCTGAAAGTCGCCTGCAGGGCGGTAATCGTCTCCTCATCCGGCGTTTCTTCCAGAGAAAGTGAGGCCAGCGTAGTGTTCCGGACAACAAAATCGCCGATGCCGTGCTCCATCCGCACGATGGTTTTCCTGTCCCGCGCCAAACGTAGTAGCCCTGCATTATTCACGCTCTGGATATAGCCATTCTCCCTGGCCGGGACGCCACGCCAATTCCGCGCGGCCAAAGGGTGTAACTTTTGGTCATCATCGTCTATGTCCGGCTCTTGTCCAAGTTTTTCCGGAAAAAGCCGGTCAATGGCCGCGATGGTTTCCTGAGCGACCGAGGCGATGATGCTGGAAGCCTAAATTGAAGAGGCGATATGATGAATGAAGAACATAAGGGTGCCAACACCGCCGAGCGACAGCACGAAGCCAAAGAACACCGCCATGTTTGGAACAAATGCGCCCTCATCGCCGCCGCGAATGGTTCGCAGCACAATCAGTGAATAAGTGAAAATGCCGGCGAAGATCCCGAGCACAACCTGGGTGACACGGCTGCGCATGAAGTTCCGCAGGATGCGCGAGGTATATTGGCTCGAAGCCAGCGCCAGTACCACCAAGATCATGGAGAACGTGACACCCACCACGGTCATCATCGAACCGGCAATCGTGGACATCATGTCGCGCGCACCTTGCGCCCCGGCTCCAAACAGGCGCGGCCACTGGGCCAGCCATCGGTCGCTCCCGGCGGAGGCTGCTTTGATCAAACCTGCCGCGAAGACAATGCTGACCAAGACAATCAGCGAAGGCAAAAACCAAAAGCTTGAGCGCAGAGTGCTCCAAAAGCGTTTGAGTTCATTCATGGTTCAACCTTCTTTACCTGTTTATTTTAGCTGACTTTGGTGTTCACTTTTTCTATCGTAAATGTGTGCCATAGAAGTCGGCGATTCCCGGCTCCGTCGGTCTTTCTGCGAAGACTATCTGTGGTGTCGCTCATGACTCCTCATCGAGTTTCGGTTTAGGGTATGTTTGGTGACTTCGTTGCTCGCGCGACCGATCGAGGGCGTGCTCGATCAATCTGGTCAACTTATCCGCGGCGCCGTTGATGGATAGGTCCAAGCTCGCTGCCTGGTGCGTGACCGAAATGGGCTGGCGGCCCTCGATGCGGGCTTCTATCATACAACGCATGGCGTCATGGCCGGCCTTCTTGTTGCTATTCTCGTCGCTCAGGTGGACTTCCAGTCGCGTGATGTGATCGCTGAATCGGCTCAGGGCATTTTCCACTATGCCACTGATCTCAGCGATCCGCGTTTCGTGAACTTCGATGTTGTGGCCGGTGTTTATTTGAATCTGCATGGTGTTCTCCTTTTGTGAATGTGATTGGTTCAATATCGATAGGTGGCGGCCAGTCCTGTCTGCACCGGCATCTGGTCGGCCGGAATGACTATGACCTCCCCGCCCATCTTTACTACCAGCTCGCCCAGATCATCGAGCAGGTCATCGACTTGCGAATCGCTAAGGTCAGTAATTTCTACCTGGCCCGTCGAGCCGTCAAGCTGGCCTGCTATCTGGCGGTCGGCCTCGATCAGCAGTGTGGCGACCCGCCCAGTGGCCGCCGCTTGGGCAACCTCCGCCATGTCGTCACTGCCAAGCCCCTTGGATTTCGCCACGGCGAACCCGTCGTTCAGTGCGACCAGCTGTGCTTCATACTGTGGCTCGACGACTTCCCAAACGCGTTTCCGAAGTTCATCGATCGGCAGGACATCGGGATTGATAGTGAGTCCCTCCGCCATCAGAAACGGGTTATGGCTGACCCGGTGGAAAAGATGATGATGCTCCGGCAAGGCTGCCAAGATCAATGGCAGGCCCGCTGGCCGGGAATGGTACTCCAGCACCGCTCGGTCAACGGCACGAAAGAACCGCTCCGCGTCGATGTCGGCTTCGTCCTTCTTCCCGCCCTGGCTGTGGTGCATCGGCGTGCTATCTCCGCCGCCGCCGTAAGAGGCGACGGTCTGGTGCGGTTCAGTCAACTCCGCGCCTAGCGCCTGGACAAGCGTCTGCGGGACGCTCGGAGCCAAATTTATCTCGTCGAGCACGTTGCGGTTACCCTCGAAGAGTTGGATTTTGCTCAGGCTCAGCCCGAGAACCTGATAGCGACCGACCGATTGCAGAAAGCGTCTTAAGGGCTTGGTGTGAAAGCTGTCGGCCACAACGACCAATTCGGCGACCGGCCGTTGAATCTGGAACACTTGAAACAATCCCGGCCCGCCCAGCACGGCCAGTCCATCCAGTGTGTGGATCCAAAAGTCATGATCGTGGGCGAGGGCTTCAAACGGTTCCAGAATGAGCTGGGTCTCGGCGGCCGGATACTTCTGCCGCAATAATGTCTCCAGCTCCTTTACAAGATTGCGAAAACGGATCGGGTCTTGCTGAGTCTCGGGACGGTGCCGATGGGTCGGCTGGTAAAGCGAGAGACACGGTGGCTGGCGAACCGATGCCAACTCCGCCAGTGCTTTGATGGTAAGAATATTCCTCTTCTCTGTCATTTCCTGTCTCCTGTTTCGTTATCATTCTTGGTTACTTCTCCGTTATGGTTTTGGTTCTTTCGTCTTTTTCTGAGAGGCAGTAGTGCTGGAAGCAGCCGGCAAGAGATTCTCTCCGTCCTTCAATGGTTGTGCCTGCCGTGCCTGTTCCTCGATGACGACGGCTTCGCTGTATAAGCCGGCTTCCGCTTTCGTGGACACCTCATCGAGTTCTTCGTGCAGAGGGAGCTGTTTTCCCGGCGTAGCACCGCGCGCATCTGCCGGTTTCCCATCGAGCACGGTGACTGGGACGCCTTGTGGGAAGACAACCTCTCTGGCCTCGTCGGGCATCGAGATGCCATGTTTCTGAAAAGCGAGTTTCACCAGCCGGATCACCGAAGACCGCACTTTCAGCCAACTGTGTTCGCGGCCGTTGAGCCAAAAGTAGACGCGCAGGTTAACTGTAGACCTCCCCAGGCTATCCGCCAGCACCGAGGGCTCGGGGTCGTTCAGAACCGCTGGGTGGTCCGCCAGCACTTTCCGTACAATCTCCTGGGCGTCATTGATCGCATCGTCGTAGCCGATGCCGACGACAAAGTCCTCCCGCCGGTTGGAGTTGGTCGTAAAGTTGCGAAGGTTGCTCTTGTAAACACTGGCGTTGGGGATTTGCACGAGGTTCCCATCGAGGGTCATCAAGATCGTTGTACGCATATTCAACTGCTGCACGTACCCGGTCTCTCCGGACACCTCTACCAAGTCGCCGGTCTCGAACGGCCGCTGCATGCTGAGGAAGATGCTGGCCAGGAAGTTCTCTGTGATTTCCCGGAATGCGATGCCAAGAGCAAGACCGATCAGGCCGGTACCGCCGATTACCGTGAATGCCAGTTGAGTCAGGCCAAAGACTCTCAGAATGATATAGGCACCGGAGAGGAAAATGAACCCGCCCACCCCGCGAGCGATCACATTTTGCAGGAGTTTCGTCCGAATCCGTCGGCGAAGGAACAACCGGGCTACTCCTGTTGCCAGCGTGCCGGCCCCCACCGATAGCGCCAGGATGAGCAGCCCAAAAATGATATAGGGAAGCGAACGGATGAAGTCGCGCCATAATATCAACAGTCCGCTCGACGCCGGACGGAAATCCCATACCGGCGGCTCGAGTACTTCCATCCGGTTGACCACGGCGACGACGTCCTGGGTGTTGCGCGCCAGATTGCCGGCCCATTTCTTGATCTCTTCAGACTCCACCTTACCGCTGAGAAAGACGACTCCTTCCGCGACCCGGACTTGTGGGTCGGTGAACCAGTTGGTGGCATATAGGACACTCTGGAGTCGCTTGAGGATCTCTTCATCGCGCGCGACGGGGTTTACATCCACCTTCGCGGGTGCTGAGGAGAGCTCTTCTTTAGCGGGGGAGTTCAGTCTCTGAGGTTCACCGGCTTTGCCGACAGGTTCCTGTGCCATGACCGTCCAGCTCAGCATGCTGTACACAGCACCGAGCAATATTGCCTGCAGAAGCAGTTTATAGCAGCGGTATGCAGATCGCTGCACGGGAACACTCTCCTTTAGCACCGGTAGATCGCGGCTTTTCCATCGGTGCTTGCCAGCCGACTTCTCGATGGACCCGCCGAACTTTGAACCGCGCGGCAAGGGCATACATCGTTCATAATTAAACCCACGCTCCTTCTTTCCATTTCTTCTTGTATTTTCCAAGCATGATAAAAGCAAGCCATAGTTTTTCCATACTATCAAATTTATCGAAGTATGATGTCTTATCGTCCATCAAAAGATTACT
>DATKWR010000446.1:0-6575 GCA_035529475.1 Sedimentisphaerales bacterium
GTGGACCCCACCCGGCAAATACGCGACGATGTATGATCCCCAGGTCATTGAGCTGCCCCCGAATTTCATGCCGCGCCCCATGAACGGTTCCAGGCCGTTTGAGTACTATACGGATTGGCACGGCAACAATCTGCGCGACGAGATACAAATGGTGCCTTTTCCCCGGACGCCCGAAGGACTGCGCGACGTGCGGCGTCGCTACTACGGTACGATCACCCACGACGACGAACAAATCGGGCGCATTCTCCAGACGCTCGATCGCAAGGGCCTGACCGATAACACGCTCGTCGTTTTCCTCGCGGACCACGGCATTTCTCTCGGCGCCCACGGCATCTCGGGCAAACAGACCATGTACGAAGAGGGAATCCGTCTGCCTCTGATCGTGCGCTATCCGAAGCTCCATCGCGGCGGGGCGGCGAACCTCAACCTCGTCAGTCTTATCGACATTTTTCCGACGATATGCGACGCGGCGGGTGTTACCGTTCCGGATTCGGTCGAGGGCCGGAGCCTGCTGGGTCTGTATCAGGGGAAAGGGCAATGGGAGCGAGATCACATTTTCGCCAGCTTCGTTTCTCCGACGGCCCATCGACTCAACATCCGCTGCATCCGGACGGACCGCTATAAGCTCGTCCACCATCTGACAACGGACGAAATCGAGCTGTATGACCTCGAGAAGGATCCGTACGAACGTGACAATCTCGCCGGCCGCGCAGAATTCGATACGTTGCAGAAGCAACTGACGGTCCAGCTCCTGGCGTGGCGCAAACAGGCTGAGGGTATTTGACAACGACGCGGGCGCCCTTCAACAAGCAGATCATTCCGAGCCGGCTGTGTCTTTCATCAGTTTGACGACTTTCGATTCGTCAACTTCCACGCCCAGGCCGGGACCATCGGGGACCATAGCCGTATCGCCCTTGATGTCCAGTGGTTTGGCCAGCGCGTCGGCAGTAAGGAACTGAGGGCCATTGAGAGCGAGGGGTTTTTTCTGGCCGTACGCGCCGTAGAGCGCCAGCGCCCCGGCCATCGAGATATCCGGATCCGTCAGGCCGCTGCCAAGCCACATAAGACCTGCATCCAAAAGCAGCTCGATCTGTCGTCTGGCGTAGAATAGCCCGCCGCAGCGAGAGGGTTTCATTGCGACTCCGTCCAGCATCTTAAGGCGGATAAACTCGGAGAGTTCGACGGGCGAGACGACACCCTCATCCATCAGGATTGGCAAAGCTCCCTGCTTCTTGAGGGCCTGATACCCGCTGATGTGGTTGGGCCTCAGCGGCGATTCCAGCACATCGACGTTGGCCTCGGCCAGTTTCGGCGCGACCGCCAGAGCCGAATCGTCGTCGTAGCCGCCGTTGGCGTCCGCCCACAAGAACCCCTTCGGAGCACGTTGACGAACGAGCCTTGCAAGTTGCACGTCGAATTTCGGGTCGGGTGCGACTTTGATGTTGAAGTTGGAGTAGCCTCTCTCGTGGCCGGTGTCGATGACAGCCTCCGCCTCTTCCAGCGTTCGGGCGTTAACCGTCCAGCTCAATGTCAGCGGCCCTCCTCGCGGACGATCCCACATTTGCGACAGTGACTGGCCTCTGAGCTTGCCGGCCAGATCATGCAAAGCCATATCCAGCCCCGAGCGGGCTATCGGCATAGCGGTGGAAAAACCCGGCGCCAGGGCGCCGTCCATGGCTTTATGAGCGCCTTCGATGTCCAACGGATCGCGTCCTACCAGAACCGGAGCCAGATAATCCTTCATAGCTATCACAGCCGTTTCGAGAGTTTCGTAGCTCCAGAGGGGTGAAGGTATGCTCTGGCCCCAGCCGACCTTGCCATTGTCGGCGATCATTTTGACAATCACGGCCCCGCGCCCGTATGTGCCGCGCGGACCAATGAAAAACTTGAAGTATCCCTTCGTCGGATAACGGACCTCAAACAGTTCGATATGCTCGATTCTCGCCCCTTGCTGCCCCGTGTAAGCGCCGAGCACGCGGGCGAAGCCCTGCGCGCGCAGGCGTCCTGAGCGCCAGCGAAGGACCTTCTGTTGCTGCTTTACCAGAAGTCCCAGCGGTACCGCTGCGGAGCTGCACAGCAATTGTCGCCGGTTGAGTTGTTCTGAGCAGCAGAACGTTGCAGAGGCCAATCTCATCTTACTTTTCATAACGGGAACATTGTATGGTCTGCGGCATCAAGTGTGAAGGGTCCAAAATGGATTGTCGATTTTCGATTTTTCAATCGGCAATGGGCAATCGACAATCGAAAATCACTTTCGGCACTTTCGTTATATTCCTTGACGGCTCGGCAGGCGAGGGGTAAGCTGACCTTCAAAATAGGCGATATATGGAAAGGAAGCCATGATGCTCCCGAAAAGGAAAGACCCCTCGCAATATCCCCGCAGGCGCGCACCGGCTACGGGCGTGCGTACCGGTTCCCGTGTAGAGGACATCAAGCAATCATTTCTCGACAACCTGTTTTGCACCATGGGCCGCGTGCCCAGGGCCGCGACGCGCAACGACCTGTACACCGCCCTGGCGTTGACCGTTCGCGACCGTGTTCTCAAACAAGGTGTCCGAACCCTGGAAGCCTACACCGAGCAGGACGCGCGCGTCGTAGGGTACCTGTCCGCCGAGTTCCTGCCCGGACCGCACCTGGCCAGCAACCTGCTCAACCTGGGGATCATGGACCAGACTCGACAGGCGATGAGCGAGCTCGGATTGAATCTGGACGAACTTTTTGATCAGGAAGAGGATCCCGGGCTGGGCAACGGAGGCCTGGGCCGCCTGGCCTCGTGCTATATGGATTCGCTCGCCTCACTCGAGATACCGGCCATCGGATATGGCATTCGCTACGAGTTCGGCATCTTCGATCAGGCCATCCGCGACGGCTGGCAGGTTGAGGTCACCGATAAATGGCTTCGTTTCGGCAATCCCTGGGAAATCATGCGCCCCGAGCTGGCCTTCAACGTGCCGTTCGGCGGACACACCGAGAACTGGACGGACGCTCAGGGGCGTTCCCGCGTGCGATGGATACCGGAGACCGTCGTTAAGGGCGTAGCCTATGATACCCCCATCCTGGGCTACCGCGTCGGCACGTGCAATCGCCTGCGCCTCTGGAAGGCCGAGGCCGTGGATTCCTTCGATTTCGCCGCGTTTAACCATGGCGACTATTACCTGGCCGTCGAAGACAAGATGACCTCCGAAAACATCACCAAGGTTCTCTATCCGAATGACGAGCATGGCCAGGGGAAAATCCTGCGGCTTCAGCAGCAGTTCTTCTTTGCCAGTTGTTCGTTACAGGACATGATCCGCGTGAACCTGACGCTGGGCAGGCCGCTTGAGCGGTTCCACAAGCACTGGGCGGTGCAGCTCAACGATACGCATCCCGCCATCGCCGTCGCCGAGATGATGCGCCTGCTTGTTGACGAGCACCTGATGGACTGGGACGCCGCGTGGGAAGTCACCCAAAATACGTTCGCTTACACGAACCATACCCTCATGCCCGAGGCGCTGGAAACGTGGTCCATATCCCTGTTCGGACGGCTGCTGCCTCGTCATTTGCAGATTATTTATGCCATAAATCATCGTTTCCTTCAGAATGTGCGCGCGCAGTTTCCCGGCGACGAGGCCCGCGTGGGCCGTATGTCGCTTATCGATGAATCGGGTGAGCGGTTCGTACGAATGGCGAACCTGGCCATCGTGGGCAGCCACTGCGTCAATGGCGTGGCCGAACTGCACTCCAGTCTGCTCAAACGGTACGTGCTGCGCGACTTCGTCGAGATGTGGCCCCGGAAATTCTGCAACGTGACCAATGGTGTGACGCCGCGGCGCTTCATGGCGATCGGCAACCCACCGCTGGCGGAACTGCTCACGGACCGGCTCGGCGAGGGCTGGCTCCACGATCTCGACCGGCTCCGAGAGCTCGAAGCGTTTGCCGACGACCCCGGCTTCCACCAGCAATGGCGTGACGTAAGACACGCCACCAAATGCAGGCTCGCCAGACTGATCGAGCAGCGCGTCGCCGTAACCGTGGACCCGGCATCGCTTTTCGATATCCAGGCCAAGCGCATCCACGAGTACAAGCGGCAGCATCTCAACGTGCTCCACATCCTGACGCTCTACCTGCGTCTTAAGCGTGACCCCGGGGCCGAGGTTCCGGCCAGAACGTTCATCTTCGGCGGCAAGGCGGCGCCGGGCTATTTTCTCGCCAAGCTCATCATCAAGCTGATAAACACCGTTGCCGACCTCGTCAACAACGACCCTTCCGTGTCCGATCGCCTGAAAGTCGTGTTCTTCCCGGACTACAACGTCAAGAACGCCCAGCCGGTTTATCCGGCCGCCGATCTTTCCGAGCAGATTTCCATGGCCGGCAAGGAAGCTTCCGGCACGGGCAACATGAAGTTCTCTCTAAACGGCGCCTTGACCATCGGCACGCTGGACGGCGCAAACGTCGAGATTCGTCAGGAGATCGGTCCCGATAACTTCTTCCTCTTCGGACTGACCGCGGGCCAGGCCCGGGATCTCAAGGCACGTGGTTATCGTCCAGCCGATATCTACGAACAGAACGGTTGCCTGCGCGAGGTGCTGGACTTCATTGCCTCCGGCGCGCTGGGCGGCGGCGACACGAACCTCTTTCGTCCGCTCGTGGACAACCTGCTCACAAGCGATCCGTTCCTGGTGCTGGCTGATTATCAGGCCTACGTTGACTGCCAGGCACAGGTCGGCGCGCTCTGGCAGGATCCGCAGACCTGGACGCGAAAATCCATCATCACTGTTGCACGCATGGGCAAATTCTCATCCGATCGATCTATCCGCGACTATTGCCGGCAGGTGTGGCGCGTCCAGCCAATGCACGTCAGAATGGAAGCCATCGAGCCGAACGGCCAAAGCCGTTAGCTCTCGATAGGATCAGACAACTCCAGCTTGTCCGCAGCGGTCAGGCCAAAACCTGTTCCGTCGTGAGACGCCGGTGCAATGTCCATGCCCGAGATCCCGGCAGATGCGGACAAAATTGAAGAGAAAATTATAGATTGATAGACAAAAGGGCGGCTATAGACTGTCTTTTACAACGGATAGACCCAGTGACAGCGCCCCTGGCGTGGCAAGGCTACATCTTGGACAAGAACCTGGCTGACAACCAGTTGCGAGCGGCTCTGGCAGGCAATGACCCGGCGGCGGTGGAGTTGATCTGGAATCGTTATGCGAGCGATCTGCTGGCGTTTCTGCGAGCGGTGCTTTGCTCGGGCCATGATGCCGAAGACGTGCTCCAGGCGGTTTTTGTCAGGATTGTTCGCAAACGTTACCGATTGGCCGGGGCACGCCGCCTGGATGCCTACGTGTACCGGATCGCCCGAAATGAAGCCTCCAGGCTGCTGGGCCGCCGCAAAAGGGATCAGGCAGCCAAGGCTATGGATGAATCGTGGTTAACGGTGCCGGAAAACCGCCATGAAGGAAGCGATTTGGTTGAAGAATTGCAGGCTGCTCTGGCACGTTTGCCGCAGCCGCAGCGGGAGGTGATTGTTATGAAGATATACAGGCAAAAGACGTTTTTGGAAATCTCCGGGCTTCTGGGACTATCTCAGAACACGGTTGCCAGCAGGTACCGCTACGGCATGGAGAAGCTGCGGACTTTGCTGAGGGATTTGGCCCTATGAAAGACAACCAGTCAGAAAATGAGCGGCTCGCGAATCTCTTGAGAACAGCACATTTGTCAGAGCCTTCGCCGATGTTGAAAGAGCGGATCACGACTGAGGCAAGAAAAACGTGGAATCAGTCGTCTTTGGAACTGTCCTGGTCGATTCCTTTGCGGCATCTGGCGGCCTCGGCGGCGGCCGCAGTTGTAATTATCTGGTTGGCCAACTACTCCAGTGACCGCGCGCTGGGCCGGTGGCGGGCCGCAAGTATTCAGGCTGCAATCGAGCAGTCCGCCGATATCGATGCACTGCCGGAGTTGCCTTACGGCCCCTTTGCAAAGCGTCTGGTTTCCGTCAACCGCCGGTCGCTCGCGATCGATGGCTCGTCACTGAGCGACCACGTGGCAGCAGTTCGTCAGGTCCTTGACGAAGCCAGGCAGAACGGAGCGCCGGCGCCTGCCGGCAGGAGCCGGCTGATTCCGGATCGTGCCGGCGCCAATTCATATTCATAGACAAGAGCAGCGAAAGGATAATTCAAATGCGAAAAAGAACCGTGAGAATCCTGAAAGGCACTGGCATAACACTGGTTGTCCTTGGTCTAATTTACGCCATCGCTACGGTTGTTTCGTCAGCGAAACTCCGCCGGGCCTACGCCGATCTGGAAAAGGCGGGCCGGCCTATGAAATCGGCTGACATCATACCGCCGGCCGTACCCGACGCCGAGAACGCGGCCCTGCTCTACGAAAGCGCCATTCTGCTGCTCAAGGCCCAGCCCGTCGCGGAAGAAAATCTTTTGGAGTATCTGGGAGGTTTGTCCGGCACCTTCCTGACGGAGTCTCTCGACGCCGATAAACGCGCCGAACTGGAACAACGGCTGGAACAAGATGTCGTTCGTCAGGCGTTGTCTGCCATCGAACAAGGAACGCACCGGCCTTCGTGCCGATTCGACTACGACTATAAG
>DATKWR010000447.1:0-12921 GCA_035529475.1 Sedimentisphaerales bacterium
TTTCAAGGCTTGATTGACGATGTCCGCATCTACGACCGTGTGTTGTCACCAGAGGAGATTGCGTGGGTTGCCGGCTTAACTAAGCCGTTTGACAAGGCGTTCTGACACGGTGTGGATTAGACCGCGGACTTGATGTGCAACTGCGGCCAAAGTAACGCGTGATGGCCGGCGCGACTTGTAGCAATTCGGGGCCTGTACCTCCGGGTATAGGCCCCGCTTCTTTGGGCAAGCACGGCGAGACTTCCTATCCAAAACCTCCGACTCCGTTCCAAACGATTTCTCGTTCATCCGAATAATGGATAGGTTCATTCAGCGTTTCGCAAGACCGAGAAAAATCGTTCGGGCCCCCAGAGGTCCAAATTACCCCCCTGGTTGCCCTAATTTGGCCCTCTGCCCAAACGATTTTTCTCTCGACACAACTCCAAGGCTCTGTTCGTCGAATCCACCTGCGCATTAACCGGATGAACCCGATTTCTTTGGTCCCATGGGCAGATTCTTGTTGACAGCCGTGCACTGTTTTGGTACGTTTTGAATCAGTCAGGTATGGAGATTTCGGGGGGGGGCTTTGGCAGGAGCGGCAATTGCGCAGTTTTCTTGCGATGCGCCCAAAGGCAGGCAAGGAAACATGAGACAAGACTACCGAAGCCGTATGCTTCGTATCCGTTTTCTTTTCTTTGAAGGAGAATTTTCATGTGTAAGAAACTGGTTTGTCTCATTTGTCTTGCCGCGGTGCTGATCGTGGCGCAGAGCGCCTCAGCGGATTTGATCGGCCATTGGCTTCTGGACGGCGACGGAACCGACGCCAGCGGCAACGGTCTTGACGGGACAATTAACGGCAACATCGTACCGACAGCCGACAAATTCGATAATCCGAAGTCCGCGATGCAGTTCGGCGGCGCCTCTGGTGACTACGTGGATATTGGAGATCCGCCGGCGCTGCAACTGACCGGAGCGATGACATTATCTGCCTGGGTGATGCTGGATAGTACGAACACCAACAATGCTCGCATTTTTGCCAAAGCAGGCGGCAGTGGAGCCAGGTGCTGGTCATTGAATATTGAAGCCAGTTCGGGCGGGGTGGTGAATCCGGCTACCTTCCAGATCAGCCCTACCGGCGCTGCCAACATAAGTATTAGCGACCCCGAACCCCTGCCCACCGACGAATGGGTACACATGGCGGGAGTATATAGACCGGGCGAGGCTACGGAGATTTATGTCAATGGCGAGCTTAAGGCTCGTAACACCACTGGCATCCCGGCCAGCCAGTTTAGCAACAACAACAGAAGTGTTCTAATCGGCAATCGCAATAACTGCACTAACTGCGGATGGCTCGGCTCGATAGACGATGTTCGAATCTACGACCACGCGCTGACGCAGGACGAGATTCTAAGCACAATGAAGGGGGAGGCGCAGCCGTATGCCTTTCGCCCGGACCCGCCTGATGGCGCGGTTTACGAGAATACCTGGGCCTATCTCTCATGGTCACCTGGAGACATGGCGGTTTCGCACGATGTGTATCTGGGCGAGAGTTTCGACGACGTGAGCAATGGCACAGGCGAGACGTTCCGGGGCAATCAAACTGCCAGTACTTATCTGGCCGGCATTGCGGGATATGCGTATCCCGACGGCCTGGTTCCGGGCACGACCTACTACTGGCGCATCGACGAGGTCAACGACGCCGATCCGAACAGCCCGTGGAAGGGCGACGTCTGGAGCTTCTCGGTTCCTCCGAGAAAGGCTTACAATCCAAGCCCGGCTGATGGGGCCAGGTACGTCGCCACTGAGGGCACGACCCTGAGCTGGACCGCCGGCATGGGCACAAAACTGCATACCATCTATTTCGGCGACAATTTCGACAATGTCAATAACGGCGCGGGCGGAGGGTTCCAGGCGGCGACAACTTACAAGCCCGGCACCCTCGAACCCGACAAAACATACTACTGGCGGGTCGATGAATTCGATGGAGCGGTGACCTTCAGAGGCGACCTGTGGAGCTTCGCAACCGTTCCGACCCTGCCCGTGACCGATCCGAGCCTGCTTGGCTGGTGGAAGCTGGACGAGGGACAGGGCGCGACGGCGGTGGATTGGTCCGGCCATGCCAACCACGGCACGCTCGTCGGCGCCCCTCAATGGGCAGATGGCTACGACGGCGGGGCCCTGGAATTCGAATACGGCAATACCCATGACGGCGTGGCCGTCAAGGCCTTTGACGTCCCCACCGGCGCCATCACGCTGGGCGCCTGGGTCAAGCCCGAGAGTTTCGCGCAGAATGACGGTCGGATCATCACCAAAGCCACCGGCACCAACGAGAATGACCATTTCTGGATGCTGAGCACCATCGCCAGCGGGAGCGAGTACGTCTTGCGTTTCCGCTTGAAGACGGACGACGGTCAGAACACGACCACGCTGATTGCCGACGGGGGCGCCCTGACTGTCGGTGAGTGGACGCATGCCGCCGCCACCTGGGACGGCACCTCGACGGTCCTCTACAAGGAGGGCGTCGAAGTCGGACGGGGCGCCAAAGCCGGTACGGCGGTCGCCGCCAATCCCACTCTCGGAATTTCCATTGGCAATCACCTCACCGGCACGACCGGCAGCAGAGCGTGGGATGGTTTGATTGATGACGTTCGCGTCTATAACAAGGCGCTGAGCGTCGATGAGTTGAAAGACGCCATGCGCGGTGATGTGTTCGTGGCCTGGGCCCCGATGCCGGCCAGGGAGGCTACGGTGGAGCTCAATAAGGCGTTACCGTTGAGCTGGTCGCGCGGCGATAACGCCGCCCAGCACGATGTCTATTTCGGCACGGATAAGGATGCCGTGGCCGACGCCGACGCTTCCGATACGACCGGAGTCTATCGTGGCCGTCAGACTGCCGACAGCTACACGCCCGCAGAAGGCCTCGAATGGGGCGGCGGGCCTTACTACTGGCGCATCGACGAGGTCAAGAGCGACGGGACCATCAGCATGGGTAGAATCTGGAGCTTTTCGGTCGCCGATTACCTGATTGTCGATGATATCGAATCCTACAATGACCTTCCCGAAGGGGAACCGGGGAGCAACCGGATCTATTTAAAGTGGATCGACGGATTCGGCACCACGACCAACGGCGCTTTCGTGGGCAACCTGGATGTGCCTCTGACCGAGCGCGGCAACGTTCACGGCGGCGCTCAGGCGATGCCGTTGTCCTACGAGAACAACTTCAAGTTCTCCGAGGCGACGCTGACGCTGACGGCCGGACGCGACTGGACGCGCGAAGGTGTTGCGAACCTGTCGCTGTGGTTCCGAGGTGCGGCGGCCAATGCCCCCGAGCGGATGTACATGGCCCTCAACGGCAATGCTGTTGCCTATCATAATGAACCGATCGCGACTCAGAAAACCGCCTGGACGGAGTGGGTCATCCCCTTGCAGCAGTTTGCTGCTCTGGGCGTGAACCTGACCAACGTTACAAGCATCACGATTGGTTTCGGCACGCGGGGCAACACAAACACAGCGGGCGGCACCGGCCAGATGTACTTCGACGACATCCGGCTGTACCGGCCGGCGGCGGCTCCCTGAGCCTGAAAACCTTGGAAGCAGAATACCATCAGGAATTCCGGGGCCTATACCGCTGGGTATAGGCCCCGCTTCTTTGAGCAGGCGCGCCGGACCTCCTAATCCCAAACCTCCAGTTCCACTCCAAACGGAGCTTCTTTTCTTGGGGGCCGGATGCACTATTCCAACTCCTCCCATTGGGACCGAAGATTCTCGTTGACAGCGGGAAGGCATTTTGGTAAACTCACAATCGGTAAGGAGTTCGGAGATAACTGGAGTTAGGCATGTGCCTGATTCGTGAAGGAAGGAGGCGGTTTCAGATCGCAGGAAACGCCCCGGATGGTGCCGCCGGGATACGGCGCAGGCAAGGGTTCATGCCGACTGTTTCAACTCAGGTTTTTTGAATTGAGGAGTATTGATTATGTGTAAGAAATTGCTATTCCTGATTTTGGCGGCGGGCTTCTGCCTGATATCGTCGGCCCATGCCGCCACAATTATCTGGGTCTCGGATAACAAGACCCCCGCCGCCGGCGTGGCCGCCGACCAGGGCTGGGTGGACCTGCTCTCGGGCCAGGGGTACACCGTCGATCTCAGCTTCCGTAGTCAGCAAGGCCGTACTCTCGACGCAACAAAAATAGCCGCTCTCAATGCTGCCGACCTAATTATCGTTAGTCGTGACACCAGTAGCGGCGACTATGACGACGGTACGGAACCGAGCCAATGGAATTCCATTACGACGCCGATCCTCATGCAAGTTCCGCATATCGCCAGAAGCGCCCACTGGAAGTGGCTGAACACCACCGCCACAAATGACAGCCTCCCTCCGGCCATGGTGGCTGTCGAGCCGGGCCATTATGTATTTAAGGGCGTTGCCCTCGATGCGAGCAACCAGGTGAGCGTCTTTACAGAGGCAGGCTCGTTTGCAAGCACCACCGCTGCCGGCAATGGCAAGCTGATTGCCAGGCGGGCAGACAACGACCAAGTCTGGATCGTCGAATGGCAGGCGGGCCAGGAGTTCTACGCCGGCTCGGGCCAGACCGCCGCGGGGCCGCGTATGCTCTTTTCATCCGGCACCAACAGCGGCGTCGATGGTCGGTACAACCTGACCGCCGAGGGCCAGAAAATATTCCTCAACGCGGTCCGTTACATGCTTGGCGAGCGCGACGACCCCGGCAAGGCTGTCGAGCCCAACCCGGCCGACGGCCAAACAGACGTGCCCCGGGACGTGACGCTCCGCTGGACGCCGGGAGAATACGCGCCCACAGTCAATGGGCACATTGTTTACCTGAGTAAGAATTTCAACGACGTCATTGACGGTATTGGCGGCGTCCGACAGAGTGCCAGCAGCTTCGCTCCGCCCCAGCGTCTTAATCTCGAAACGACCTATTACTGGCGCGTCGATGAGGTCAATGCCCCCCCGAGTTCGGCGGTGCACCAAGGCGACGTTTGGAGTTTCACGACCGAGCCTGTGGCGTACTCAATTGCCGTTGGGAGCGTAACCGCCACGGCCTCCAGCAGCGACACGAGCAAGGGGCCTGAGAACACCGTGAACGGTTCCGGGCTGGATGCAACCGGCTTGCTGCACGGCGACGTGGGCAACACCATGTGGCTGAGTGACCGAACCGCAGTCCAACCGACCTGGATCGAATTTGCGTTCGACAAAGTCTATAGACTGCATGAGATGTGGGTCTGGAACTCGAACGAAAGCCTGGAGCCGGCGATCGGCCTGGGACTCAAGGACGTTACAATCGAGTATTCGGCCGACGGAACGGCTTATGTAGCACTGGGAACGACTCATGAGTTCGCCCAGGGGCCCGGTGCGCCCGGCTATGCACACAATACCACCGTTGATTTGAGCGGGGTAACAGCAAAGTACATCAGGCTCACGGCCAACAGCAACTGGGGAGGATTCCTCAGCCAATACGGCCTCAGCGAGGTCCGCTTCTTCTATATCCCCGTCAATGCACGAGAGCCGAACCCGGAATCGGGAGCAACAGATGTGGACGTGGATGGAATCCTCGGTTGGAGAGCGGGCAGAGAGGCGGCCCGTCACGATGTGTACGTCGGTGCAGACCCGAACGCTCTGACCCTGGCCGGTACGGCCACCGAGTCCGCCTTTGATACGGCTTCGCTGGGTCTGGCGCTGGAGCAGAGCTACTACTGGCGGGTCGATGAGGTCAATGAGGCGGAGATCCCCGCGATGTGGCAAGGCGATCTCTGGACCTTCTCGACGCCCGAGTTTCTTGTTGTGGATGATTTCGAGTCCTACAACGATGTTCCCGACGGAGAGCCGGGCAGCAATCTGGTCTATGTGACGTGGCTGGACGGATACGCGAATCCGACAACAAACGGCTCGACCATCGGCTATGCTGTACCATTCGAGCCGACGATGGAGACCGGCCAGGTGCACGGTGGAGAGCAGTCCGTCCCGCTGACGTACGACAACAGCGTGGCAAGCGTATCGGAGGTTACAGTGAACCCCGGGGCCCTCGCCATTGGCGGAGACTGGACAACAGGGGTGCCTCAAACACTCGTGCTCTGGTTCCATGGCAGTTCGGCCAACGCGGTCACCGAGCGGATGTACGTGAAGGTCAACGGGGTCAAGGTGGTCTATCCCGGTGCTGCGGCGAATATAGCCAGAGCAAGGTGGAACCAGTGGAATATCGACTTGGCGGCTTTGAACACCAATCTGGGCAATGTCACGCAGTTGAGCATCGGTTTCGAGAGGACCGGCGCAACCGGTGGCACGGGCACGGTGCTGATCGACGATATCCGGCTGTACAAATCGGCCCCGGAGATTGTGGTCCCGTCGGAAGAGATCTGGATCGAAGCCGAGGCGACCGCGTCGATCACTGCGCCCATGAAGGTTTATGATAGCCCGGCGGCTTCGGCGGGAAGGTACATCGGCACGGATGAGAGCGACGGTGACAGCACCGGCAATCCGCCCGCCACCGGCATCGCTACTTATACGTTCACGGTCGCAGGCGGGACTTACAAGATCAGCGGTCGCATCAATATCCCCAACGCGAACAACTCCTTCTGGGTTCGGATCCAGGGCGCGACCACTCCGGCCGAGACGGAGCTCCACAGCAGCGGCTGGGTGAGATGGAATGACCCTCCCGCTGTGACCAACTGGTTCTGGAACGATGTCTTCAGCGATGACGACGATCAGGATGCAACGGTGCTCTTCACGATGCCGGCCGGGACGTACACTCTCGAGATAGCCCGGCGGGAGGCCGGTGCGATGCTCGATGCCATCGTGATTTCCAAAGTGGACTGAACGTCGTTGCCGGACGGACAGTCTTTGCAGCATTTCGGGACCTGTGCCGATTCGGTTCGGTATAGGTCCTTTTTTCATTACATTCAGGCCGAATCCTGGGGGGCCGGCGGCTCACCGACAAAACCACGCGGGGAAAATCTTCGCCGGCGGTAAACCCCCGGGCCTATTCGACCGATAGCTCCATTAGGTTTTTTGGTGGCAGGGAGGTGATCGTCCTATAAGACAGGAGGTGCGGCTAAGACCCAATTTTGCCCTGATGGCCGGGGCCGAGAGGCTTGCGGGCCGGGCGGGAGTGAGCTATCGCATTCGACGTTACCCTAAAAGAGTATCTCAAACAGATCGACGAGGCCTCGCTGCTGACGATGGAGCAGGAGCAGGAGCTGGGCAAACGGATCACCGAGGAAAACGACCAGTGGGCCCGCGACCAGTTGGTGCGAAGCAATCTCAGGCTGGTCGTCAACATCGCCAAAAAATACGCCGACCGGGGGATGAGCCTGGGCGATCTGATCGAAGAGGGCAACCTCGGTCTGATACGCGCCGTCGATTATTTCGACCCTAACCGCGGGGTCCGCTTCAGCACGTACGCCGCGTGGTGGATTAAGCAGAGCATCAAGCGCGCGCTGCTGGAGAACATTCAACCCGTGCACATCCCGACCTACATGGTCGCGTTGATCAATCAGTGGCGCCACACCACCGCGGAGCTGGAAAGCACGCTCGGCCGAACGCCGGGCCTCGAAGAGATGGCCGAGATTATGCACCTGCCCGTGCGCAAGGCAAAAGTCATCCATCGCATCGTCGAGATTCTCAGTTCCGTGGGCGAGTCCTGCGTCGGCGACGAGATGGACGAGGACCAAATGCTCGAGGCGGTGCTGGAGGACCCGCACGGCAGCCGGCCGGAGGACGCGATCGTGGCCACCGAGGAAAAGGCCAAAGCCCTCAGGCTGCTCGACGAAATCGATCCGCGGGAAGCCGACGTTCTGAGACTGCATTACGGCCTGGGCGGAACCAGGCCCATGTCCCTCAAGGAGATCGGCAAGAAGCTCGGACTTACGCGAGAGCGAATTCGGCAGATTCGGCGTGATGCGCTCACCAAGCTGTATGAGTGCATGAGCGAAGAATAGAGATTTGAGATTGACCATTGACTAATGACCATTGACTATTTCGCACAGAGCGGAAAGTCAACGCATAGGTTTCTGTCAATAGTCAATATTCAATAGTCATTAGCTCACTGCAGTTGACATTTCTCCCATAATCCGTTAACAATAGAGGCCAAGACAGTTCAATCGAGTGAATACAGTGTTGACGGTTGCAATGGAAGGCATGCAGATGGCCGGCAAAGCACTTGACCTGCGAAGATACATTCGCGACATCCCCGACTGGCCGAAGAAGGGAATCTTGTTCCGCGATATTACCCCACTGTTGGCCGACCCACGGGCTTTTGCCGCCGCGGTCGAGGCGATGTGCGCCGGTTTCTCGATGAGCCGCATTGACTACGTCGCCGCGGTCGAGGCCAGAGGGTTTATCTTCGGCGCCGCCGTCGCGGAGAAACTCGGAGCCGGCTTTGTCCCGATACGCAAGAAGGGCAAGCTGCCCGCCGCGACCGAGAGCATTACCTACGACCTGGAATACGGCACCGACACCCTCGAGGTCCATCGCGACGCCGTCGGCAGCGGGGCGAACGTCCTGATGGTTGACGATTTATTGGCGACCGGCGGGACGATGGCGGCCGCGTGCAGACTCATCGAGAAAATCGGCGGACGTGTTGCAGCCGTTGCATTTCTCGTCGAGCTCAAGGACCTGGGCGGACGAGAAAAAATGGGCGGCTATAAAGTCACATCGATTATCTCATACGAGTAAGCCTCCGCGATGCGCGAGCACGGAAAGGAGCATTCATCTTGGCACAAAGCGAACGCAGCGCAGAAAAGGTCATCCGCCGGGGGCCTTATCCGGAGCTGACCCTGACGGCGGTTCTGGTCGGGTACGGATTGGGAACGCTGATCGCCATAAGCATCGGATACGCAAGCCTGATTCTCGGGTTCTCCATCGAAGGCTCGGAGCTGGCCGCCATCCTCGGATTCGGCATTTTGCGCGGCGTCATGCGGCGAAGCAGCATCGTCGAGAACAACATCAATCAGACCATCGCCAGCGCCGTCAATGGGGCCTCAGCCGGTATGATGTTCACCGTGCCGGCGTTGTTCATCCTGGGCGAAACGGGCTTCAGCGTCGTCCTGATGGTGTTCTCCTGTATCGCCGGCGGAGTGCTGGGCATCGCCTTTATCATCCCGCTTCGCAAGCAGATGATCGACTACGAGCGGCTCACGTATCCAGGGGGCGTGGCCGTCGCAACGATCCTGAAATCGCCCGGCGCCGGCGTTCACAAGGCCCTGCTGCTGCTGGCCGGCATGGCCGTCAGCGGGCTGGTCTGTTTCACGAGCCAGTACATGAGTCAGATTAGGGGGCTCAACGGATTCGAATACCTGGACCTGGGCAAATTGATCGGCATGCCCGAGTACATGAACGGCGTCTGGTACGTCTCTCTGATGACGGTCGGCGTCGGTTTCATCTCGGGCAGGGGCGGGTTCAGCTTCGTCATCGGCGGTTTCGTCTGCTACTGGATTCTGGCTCCGATCCTTGCGGCCAAAGGCCTGGCGCCGTCGGCCGAGACGCTTGTGGCCGCGGGCCAATCCATGCCCGATTTCATGAGATTGAACCTGTTCAGACCGGTCGGCATCGGCATGCTCATCGGGGGGGCCGTGACCGGCATCGTTCTGGCGCTGCCGCTGATTGTCAGCGCCGTGCGCAGCATGCAAAACGCGGCCAAGGCGAAAACGGCGCTGTCGGCGGACGAAATGCCGATTCGCCTGCTCTACATCGGCATCGCCGGCGCGACGCTGCTGCTGTTCCTCATTTCGGTGACCTCGGTGAAGGACATGGGCCTTCTTCGCGGGGGCCTGATGGCCCTGCTTGGCACCGCCTGGATCTGGGTGGCCGGCGTCATCATGTCCGAGTGCATCGGTCGGACCAACTGGTCTCCGCTGAGCGGCATGACCCTTATCGCCGTGACCATCCTGATCGTCATAAGCCGGGGACTGGGTGACAGCGCCGCGATTATTTCATCGATCATGGTCGGCGCCGCCGCGTGCGTCGCCATGGCCCAGGCCACGGACCTGATGCTGGACCTCAAGACCGGCTACCTCGTCGGCGCCTCGCCCCGAAAGCAGCAGACGGGACAGTTCCTCGCCACCTGGCTGGGGCCGATCGTGATTATCATCTTGATCTTCGTCCTCCACAAGGCCTATGGCCTGGGCAGCAAACGGCTGCCCGCCCCGCAGGGCCAGGCGCTGGCCAGCACGATTCAGGGCATCCTGGGCGGAGACGTCCCGGTGAACAAGTACGCCGCCGGTGCATGCCTTGGGGCCCTGCTCAGCGCCAGCGGCATTGGCGGGCTGGGCATTCTTGTGGGTCTCGGTTTCTATCTGCCGTTTGCCATTGTCCTGACCTACAGCATAGGAACGGTGCTGCGGCTGCTGCTGGACTGGCACAAAGGGCTGCGCTTCAGTGAAGAGGTGGGTATCCCCGTCGCCGCCGGCCTGATCGTCGGAGAGGCCCTCGTCGGCGTCGGATTCGCGCTCTATTTCGTCATCGCCGGAACCATGGGAACGTAAGCATCAGCAAGGTGAATGAATATGAATAAGATCGGGTATTTGATGATAACCGTTGGCTTTCTCGCCGGTGCTCTGGCGGCCACGGTGGATAAAGAAAACGTACAGTGGGCCTACTTCGCGGTGGCGCTGGCCGTTGGCATTGTCGGCGTGGGACTGGTCCGCTTCGGTGCGCACCGGGAAAAGAGGGTCGAAGGTAAACTGGCTTCGGACATTGAGTCCATCGAGGCCAGCCTCAAACGCATCGTCGAAAATATAACCGGCCTGAACGCGGAGAAATCTTCGATCAATACCTATGACGTTCGCCATCGGATCGACGAGCTTTTTCCCGAAGACCTCGATACGTTTGTCGGCGCGCGAGAGAGCATTGCACACAGTCACGGCCTGGCCGCATACGCCGACGTGATGAGCAGCTTCGCCGCGGGGGAACGCTACCTCAACCGCGTCTGGTCGGCCTCGACGGATGGATACATCGACGAAGTCGGCGCGTATCTGGAGAAAGCCCGCGCCCAGTTCGCCGACAGCCTCGAAAAAATCCACCGATTGAACGCGACCCCCTGAGACGCACTTCAAATCGATGCCGCCAGGCAGATTCGAAGGGCCCGGCCGAAGGATTTACGCTGATTGCGCCCATGTTGAACCTGCCGGAATTATCTTGAAATTGAGATGACATTACGGTATTATAAGACGTGAAGTCCGTAGGACTGGTAGTGAAGTATATAGGAGAAATCCTGGTTTAGTCTTTTTTGAAGGAGGACAATTATGTCTAAAAGCTTAGTTTTATTGGCGTGTATCGTTATGATACTGGGCATTGTCTCTGCCCCTGCCGTATTTGCCGACATTATCATCAATGCTAATGAAAGCTGCAGGGTCGATGGGGACCCGGCGACGAGAGACGAGAACAGGCACGACAGCAGTAAGCTCTCCATCAGGACTTCCTCGAATGGTTGGAAGTCCTGGGTCAAATTCGACCTCGGCGATCTTGACGTCAGCAACCTCGAAACGGCAACCCTCACAGTCGCGCTGAATCGGGAGAAGGGCGGCAGCAATCGCTTCGACGTCTCCTGCGTCAACGACGACTGCCTCGACAACATCGGCTGGGACGAAAGGACTATCACCTGGAACAATGCGCCCGGCAACAATACCGCCGTCCTCGATCTCCTTGACCCGACAAAGACCACTTTCCTTACCACGGTCAATTTCACCGACGGTGTCGCTGGCGAGGCGTTTACTATAGATGTTCTTGAGGTCCTCGAGGCTGATACTGACCGAATCGTGCAGTTCATTTTCCATAATTCCAACAATTTACAGGATCTTGCCACGCACGACCACGCTGAGGAAACATGGAGACCTTTCATAGATGCAACTGAGGGGACAAAGGACAAGGCAAAAAAACCTTATCCGGCCAAGGGTGCGACCGATGTGTCTCCGACGCCGGTCCTGAGCTGGCAGCCGGGAGATTCTGCAGCGCCAATAAACGGACACAAAGTCTATTTTAGTGAGAACTTCAGCGACGTCAACGACGGCATTGGCGCTATCATCCAGAGTGCCGCCAGCTATGCTCCGCCCCAACGGCTTGATTTCGAGACGACTTACTACTGGCGCGTCGATGAGGTCACTGGTGCCCCTGACTTTACGGTATACCGAGGCGAGGTCTGGAGCTTTACAACCGAGCCGGTTGGTTATGTAATCGAGAATGTAACCGCCACGGCTTCCGGCAGTTCCCCAAATCAGGGACCCGAGAATACCGTGAACGGTTCCGGATTGAGTGACGACCTGCACTCGATAGAAACCGATACCATGTGGCTCAGCGGCTTTGGTGGGCCGCAGCCGACCTGGATACAGTTTGAGTTCGACAAGGCTTACGTACTTCATCAGGTGTGGGTATGGAACTCCAACACCGAGTTTGAGATGTCCATCGGTTACGGCGCCAGAGATGTTTCCATTGAGTATTCGGTCGACGGCATCGACTATACGACTTTGGGAACTACTCACGAATTTAACCGGGCGCCCGCCGTGCCGGACTATGCGCACGATACCACCGTTGATTTTGGCGGCCTGACAGCAAGATACGTCAGATTTACGGTTAACAGTAACTGGGGAGGTTTATTGCCCCAATTTGGTCTCAGCGAGGTTCGCTTCTTCTATATACCCGTGCGTGCAAGAGAGCCCCAGCCGAAGTCCGGAGCAACAGGTGTCGCCCCGGATGTCGTCCTTGGCTGGAGAGCGGGAAGAGGGGCGGCCGAGCACGATGTGTACCTGAGTTCCGACGAGCAGGCGGTTATAGAAGGTACTGCCGATGTCACGACCGTGACCGAGGCCCGCTACGGTCCATTGTCACTCGAGTTGAGCCGGACGTACTACTGGAAGGTCAGCGAAGTTAATATGGTCGAGACCCCAACAACGTTGCCGGGCGACCTCTGGAGCTTTACGACAGCCGACTTCATT
>DATKWR010000448.1:0-14004 GCA_035529475.1 Sedimentisphaerales bacterium
GACATCTTCACGAAGGAGGCTGCTGAAGTATGAAGGAGATACCTCTTACTAGGGGCATGGTGACCATCGTCGATGATTGTGACTATGAGTGGCTGTCACAGTGGAAGTGGTATGCCCAGCGTGGCTACAATACCTTCTATGCGGTAAGGCACGGCGGGGTCGTTGGTGGGAAACAGATTGATATCAGAATGCATAGGCTAATACTCGGCCTAGAGCACGGGGACTCGCGAGAAGGGGACCATCAGAATCATAATGGTCTCGATAATCAGCACAGCAACATCAGAATCGTCACGAAGCAGGAGAATCGATTCAACCAGGACGCGAAGGGCTACTGGTGGGTGGCAGCGAAACATAAGTGGGTTGCCCAAATACAAGTAAACGGCCGCAGTATGCACATAGGATATTACACAGACCCGCGAGATGCGCGTCAAGCCTACCTCGACGCTAAGGCTAAGTACCACAGGATAGGAAATGGCAATGAACCACGAAAAACCTGTCATTCTATGGTTGGCTGATCAACCTGGTTGGGCTTACGCGGCCATCATCGGCGCCGTGGCCGAACGGTTGCCCCAGTACGATCACGTCCCGTTCTACGCCTGCATGGTGGCTGACCCAGAACACCGGCTGCTCAATCATGCCGCGTCCGTAGCGGATGTGGTGGTGTCGATGTTTCTCCGGTACCAGGAGTGGCTGGGGCCGGACATCAAACACAAGGCGGTGACGATGGTCACCGGATTTAGACCCTTCGAAGAGGTGATCTGTGAGTGAGTACACGGGCATCTTCGAGAACGCCAAGGGCGAGGGCGTCAACGTGGGCCGGCGGACGATCTGCGAAGTCCTGCGGTGTCTATGTGACGAGCTGGTGGTGGGGCTCAGCGGCAAGGATGATGCGTTGCTGGCCCGGGTAGTCCCCCTGGCCGAAGAGGCGTACGGGATGGGGATCAAACTGGTCAAACGGTTGGTCGAGTTGAAGATCGACGATCTGGAGTTGCCGTTCACCTATGGGACGATGCCCGAAGAGACACGGAAAGAGGTATCGCGGCTGCGGGCCGAACGCGCCTCACTGATACGAAAGCTGGGCCATGACTGATTGGAAGATTCACGTTCATACCAAGGAAGACGTCGAGCGGTTGCGCGAGCGCCTGCGTGAGTTCGTTTTGGGAGACCTGCCGGCAGAGGTCAACGAGGAGGACTGCGTCGGTATGCGTTCCACGGGTACCCTGCGATTCCATGGTCCGTACGGGATGGAATTCGCGGCCCGCCACTACACCCGGACCCTCAACCAGAAAGTGGTAGTCTACTGTGAGGGGCACTACGGCCATTACGAGAACAGTCTGGAGGCCATTGGTGGATTCCTCAGCAATGGCTGCGACGTGATCGCCATGGCCATGCCGCTGAACGAGCCCAATTCGTTGGGCGTGTGGGGGGCGGACTTGGAGACCCACTACGATCTCGAACGCACCCCGAAACCGATCTGGCCGTTCATGCACCCGTGGCAGGTCCTGGTGGAGTGGGCGGCGGCGATGTATGGCTGGGAGAATCTGTCCATCTGCGGGATCAGTGGGGGCGGGTGGTCGTGCGCCCTGTACGCGGCCCTGGATCCACGGGTCCAGTCGTCCTATCCCGTAGCGGGGGTGTTGCCCGAGGCGCTGAGGGGCCCGGCCGAACAAGGGGACTTCGAAGAGAGATGGTCGCCCCTGTATGCGATTGCCTCATACATGGACCTGTTCATTCTGGGCGCCGCCGGGCGCCGGCAGACACAGATCTTCAATATGTACGATCCGAACTACGGGGGGGATCGAGCGTGGAAATACGTCAATGTAATGCGCGCGGCTCTCAGTGAAGTGGGCGGCTGGTTTGACGTGTGGATTGATGAGACCCACCGCGACCATAAGTGTTCCCGGTGGGCGGCGGCGCGGATTTGTGGGGATATGGGATGATCGCGCGATTTCTCAGGGCGGTGGGAAAGCACTTCCTGTGGCGTGATGCCGATACGGGCAGGTGGTATGAATCGTTCTGGGTGGCGTGGTGGCCCATTGCAGGGTCGGTGGGTCTGGATGGCCCCCAGGTGGCATGGCTGAAACGGACGGGGTTGTGGGCTGGTTTGCGGGACTGGACGCGCGGCCGGCATTGGGATCGCAGGCACAGATACGGAGAGAAGTAAGATGAGAACCGACGAGGAACGGCACGCGATTTGGACGGGTAACAACGTGAGCGCGAAGATCGATCTGTGCGCTGAGACGCTATTGTCGATGTGTACGGACC
Organism: Sedimentisphaerales bacterium; assembly: GCA_035529475.1. Taxonomy (GTDB): domain Bacteria; phylum Planctomycetota; class Phycisphaerae; order Sedimentisphaerales; family Anaerobacaceae. The sequence goes on from DATKWR010000448.1 coordinate 2,266, forward strand.
GGTTGATGGGCGGCCTGGACGACGAAACGTTTGTCTCGAATGTGGAGTCATTTGCCAAGAAGCTCGGGGAAGTGCGCGGGAGTGCCTCATCATGAAGCCGATTATCGCCTGGATCGTTGACCAACCAGGGTGGGCGTACGACAACCGTGCCCGAGCGATCGCGGCGCGTCTGCCCCAGTACGATCACCGCATTCTTTGCTACTCCCGGGAGGGACTGGGGCACCTATTCGGAGCCGATCTGGTGGTCTGCCCGGACCCGCGACTGATCCCCTACTTTGGGGCCTCGCCGAGGGTGGTCCTGCACATCAACGCGGTCAAGATATTCGCGGGGGCGGCACATGGACAGTGAGCCGCGTTGCCCAGTCCAGGATTGGGATCAAGATTTGTGATCATCCGCAAAATTCCGCTTGACCCTCTCCGCCAGCCACATATAATCAACTCGACCTGAGTACATCGCCGTGGAAGACCCGACTGTTAATAACAGTCGAGAACGCCATGGCAAGCATCCTATCTATCGAGAACGAGTTACGCTGGTCCTGGAGCAATTCCATCCACCAGCTCATATCCTGTCTGCCTACCTACGACTTCGTACGCATCCGTAGGGGGCTGTTCTCCTGCGAAAACCCCTCCTGTGGGGCTGTCTGTATACACTCCGTCGATCGGGACCTGGAGGAGCATTTCGACCTGCTGCTGACCCAGAACCACGATGGGGCCCGCTATCTCACCCGCCGCGACAAGACCGTATTACGCATTGGAGGCCTGCATATGAAGCCGAACCTGGACCCGAACCGCTACGCCGAAGACTTCCGCAACGTCGGCGCCATCATTGCCACCAACGACCAACTGGCAAGCTTTGCCCTGCGGGTCAACCCGAACACCACCGTCATCCCGAATGGGGTGGATCTGGACCATTTCAAGCCGGGTCCGTCCCATCCGGACCGCCCGGAGCGGCCCTTTACCATCGGTTTTGCCGGAAATATCGATGGAATGGGAGGCCCGTATAAGGGCTGGAAACACTTCATTCAGGCCCAAGTGGACCTGTCTATCGACGGGGTCCTGAGCAAGTACGTCCTGTACCGCCACAATCAGATCGCTCACGACGATATGCCAGAGCAGTTCTATCACCAGATCGATGCCCTGATCCTGCCGTCACAAGGGGAAGGGTGCAGCAATGTGGTGACCGAGGCGCTGGCGTGCGGCGTGCCGGTTATTATGACAAAAACCGGATTTCATGGAGAACGCTTGACGGACTACGAAAACGTAGTGTATATTACGCGCGACCTCGAAACAGAATCACCTGAAACCACCGTACAGATCTGCAATGCCGTCCGACGTTTGATGCACGAACCCGAGTTGTATAGGCGACTAGCCCAGAATAGCCGCGCATTCGCCGTCGCGCATCACGACGTGCGAGATATCGCGGCCCAGTATGACGCGGTGTTCCAGGGCCTCCTGGCACCAGAAAGGACGGCCACTTATGAGCTTGCCAGCACAGAACAAGAGAACTGATCTCGTCACTCTCGGTTCGGCGAATATCTGGATCAACGGAATTGACGTAGGACACGTCAAGGGCAGCGTGATGTTCGCGTGCGAACGTCAATACGTGGACTTCAAGCCCGCCGGCAACTTGTCTCCGGTGAAGTATTTCCGGATTAACGAGCAATTCAAGATCACCTGTACTGCGGCTGAATTGCGTCTCTCTAACCTGAAGACGGCCATGGGTGTGACGACCTCTATCACGTCCAGCTTTGAGCCTTCCGGCGTCGATTCAAGCTTGTCGTTCACGGTCGATTCGGGCGAGAAGTGGGATAGCTTCACTTTTGGCGGATCGAAGACGCTCGACGACTTCCCGCTAAAACTGGAGCACACCCGACCCAACGGCAACAAGGTCGTGATCCTGCTCTACAGTGTCCAGTGCATCTCCAACATCGATTATGCCTTCCAGGAGGAAGAGATTTCGATGCAGACCCTGGAGTTCCAGGCACTGGCCGTCGCTGGCAGAGCGGTTGGGGACGAAGTCGGCATCATGTACGAACAGATCAGCTAACCAGTAGGAGTCAGAGTACCAACAAGGAACCGCCCCATGACTGAAACACATGGAACCGACGTTAACGAAACCATCAGTGTCAAAGGGTTGGATTTCAGTGCGCAGCTAACCATTGGTGCAGCAAAATGGTTAGAGAGAGCAACTGGGATGTCTATAGTGCAGTTTGGGAAAGAGCTGGCATCGCTCGAAGGTGCAACCTTCGATGTGACCAGGGTCTCTCAGGTTATGACGGCGCTGTATATAGCAAACCATCCTGGTATAGACCCGAACGAGGCTGAGGCCGCGGTCGATTCTCTGGGGTTCCCTGACATGATGGAAGTCCTCGGACGCGCCAGGGTTTGGGAGTTTGAACCAAAAAACTCCCCCCCGGCGTCGCCGACGGAGGCGCCGACGGAGGAATCGACTGGCCCGTCATCGAGTACCACCTGAGCCGACAGTTTCATTGGACACCGCATGAAGTAGAACAGGTAACGCTCCAGCAGATGGAGCACTACCTGGCACAAAGCGATGCGTACCGAAGCACTTGGCCGGAACCCGACGTGACTTTGGAACTGCTGCGAAAGGCAGTCTTCGCCTTCTTTGGGGTCAAAGAGTCGCATCCGGAATTGTTGGACGAACAGATGCGTCGCGTGGCAAACCCGCAAGATGGGCAGGCTGCTAGTATGACGTCTGGCGTTAAAATGACTCTCGAGGAAGCTGACGCCTACATCGCAGCCGGAATGCCATCCCCGTTTACCGGGTGGCTGGAAGGGCATCGGAATGAACGCCGGCGACGTGAAAGTACGTCTAGTAGCGGACCTGAAGAGGTTTAGCGGGAACATGACCAAGGCCACGGGCTTAGTCCGTGGCTTTGCCAGCATTGGCAGCAAATCAGTCGGGTTGCTCACTCGGAGTCTGCGGTCACTTACCGGCCTCCCTGCGCTCGGAGTCGGCGCCATGTTTGCGGGGTCGGTAGCCCAGATTGCGAAGTTCCAAGAGCAAATGGGTTTCGTCTCGACGATGCTTGACGAGCAGTCGATGAAGCTCATGCCTCAATACGAGAAGGCTGTGAGGTCACTGGCAGTTCAGTTCGGTGAGGGCACAGAGACAATCAGTCGCGGTCTCTATCAGACATTGTCGGCGAGCATTGCCCCCGCGAAGGCGATTGACTTCCTAACCGTATCTATGAAAGCCGCCAAGGCCGGTATGACGGACACAGAGACGGCCGCGGATACACTATCCACAATGCTCAATGCCTATGGCTACAACGCCGAATATGCTGGCCTGATGAGCGATAGGCTGTTCGGGATTGTCAAACGAGGCAAGACCACATTCCCAGAACTTGCGTCCAGCTTGGGCAACGTAGCGTCCAGTGCGGCCCTTGTGGGCATGAATGTCGAAACAATGGGCGCGGCCCTTTCGACTATGACGCGTAGTGGATTGGCTACATCGGAGGCCGTAACTGCATTGAACCGACTCCTGGTCAGCTTTAATAAGCCTAAAGGCAAAGCGGTGTCGATTGCCGCACAGTTTGACGTTGAGATGAAGGCTGCCTCCGTGTCTGGCAATGGTCTCATAGAAGTAGTCAAGAAGTTCAGGAAGGCCTTCGATGAAGGGCGCATGACGAGCGAAGACTTGGCTCAGATTGTTACCCGTGAAACAGGCTATAAGGCCCTATCCATCCTGATCCAACACGTGACAGAGGTTGAGAGGGATTATGCCGAGATGATGAACTCTGTGGGGTCGACGGAGGAACAGGCTGCGAAGGCGACAGCCAACCTCATGCACCGACTTCGCCAGATGTGGCAGTTGTTGATCGCCATATCCAGGACAGCTATTGAGCCGTTCGCGGATGACCTCGCAGACCTTAGCGACTACATCGTTGCGAACCGTGAAGAGATAACGGCTTGGGTCGGCAGTGTGTCATCGGCGTTGCGTCGAGTTGGGGCGCTGGTAAGCGGAAACTTCACCCAGGACATCAACACGGCGTTCGCGACGATCAAGGAGATAGCGATCACAACCGGTAAGGCTATCTTGATCACTATGGAAGAGACATTCAAGTTCATCGGACGGAACCTCGTTCCATGGATATGGGATGGTATCACAAGTGCTAACCTTAGTTTGGATGAGTTAAGAAAACGCATCATTGAGGGACTGGCGACTTCGGCTGTGAAGGAGGACATCATCGATGAGTGGAAGGATATGGTGCCGAAACTGCAGCGACAGAGATACGTGGAGGCTGGGGGCAAATTTGACTATGAGACCACAGAACAAAAGGGTGCGGGTACCTTGGATGCTTATACCCGTACAGAAACACCAAGGTACCCAGAGGAATGGGAGAAGGCCAAGAAAATAGCCGAGGAACAAGCTGCCGCGGAGAGGGATAAACAGCTGCTTATGCTCAAAGGGAATAAAGTCAGCGAGGATGCAGGCGAGCTTCAAGCTGCCATTGGCGAGCGGTTGAAGACCCTGTACTCGGATATGGAGAAGCGTCTCGAAGCGATGCGGATCAAGGTCCCGCGTGTCAGCGCGGCTTGGGAGAACCTCAAGGACAATGTAAAGGCTTTGGCAGATGCTTTCAAAGGGTCTGGGTGGACTCCTGGGATGGAGGAATTTATCGGTAAGGCCAAGGAACTGGGAGGGGCCTTCGAGAACGCTGGTACGCAGATATGGGATGCTATCAAGGGTGTCAAAACACAGTTCCCAGAGCGGGCCGCTGCACCTCAACCAGCCACGGACGCCGATGCTCGTACAGAAGAGGCCGCTAAGATTGTCGACGACTACGTGCAGAGCCTACGGGGCGAGGTCGACGTGATCAGGCTGTTGGTGGGCGGGTACAAAGCCGAAGCGGAATGGCAGGAGATCGTCAATCAGTTCAAACAGCAAGGGGTCAAGTTAACCGACGCCGAAATTGAAACGATACAGCGGCTCCAAGCCGCGCAGGCCAAAACGCAGGCGGATCAGACGGTCCAGGAACACGTACAGCGCCTCCAGGATGAAGTAGACGTCCTGGGGCTCTTGGCCGCTGGATACAAGTCAGAGGCCAAAGAGCAAGGGATCGTCAACGAGTTCAAGGCGCAAGGAATCGCTCTCACAGGATCGCAGATCCAGATGATAAACAGGCTCCAAGCGGCCCAGGAAAAGGCGCGTGGCGACGAGACGGTCGGGGACTATATCGACACTCTCAGGGATGAAGTGGCGATTCTGAGACTCCTTGCGGCCGGATACGAATCTGAGGCCGAGAAGCAAAGGATCGTCAATCAGTTCAAGCGGCAAGGTATTGTGCTGACGACTGATCAGATCGCCACAATAGAGGACCTCGTTGCGGCACAGAAGCGGTTGGCGAAAGAAGTGGAAACTCAGGCAGCTCCCACTAAGTGGGCGGCCATGTGGGAGGATGCCGCTGGCACGATTAGCGGGGCCATGGAGGACGCCTTTGTCTCGATTACCAAGGATGCCAAGAATGCAAGTGAGGCGATCGAGAACATGGCCGCGGCGATGCAGGAGGCGATTTCACGGTCGGTGTTCCAGCAGTACATGATGCCCGGCATCAACAAGATGATCGGTGGGGTTCTGGGTCAGCCTACTTACGGATCGACGGTTCAGCAAGCTCCTACGGTCCAGCAGGGTTCGTATACAAGTGGCGTCGATCCGGGCGGAGAGATGAGCTATCCATCCAGGGGCGGCCTGGTCAAAGGCTTTGCCTTAGGGGGGTTGGTCAAGGGCGGGGAATCGGGCGGCATTGTGTATGCGTCACGCGGAAAGTTTACGCCACGTGGCACTGATACCGTTCCTGCGATGCTCACACCGGGCGAGGGCGTATTGGACCGGGACACCACAGCTCGGTTGCGCCGGATCCTGGAAGTTCCAGAAGCACCGTCCATGGCAGCCGGCCGGCCCATCAATATCAGCGTCAATGCGATCGACGCGGCGGGAACCTATCAGTTCTTGCAGAAGAACAAGCGGGCACTCGCGTCTATGATGGGAAATGCCACGCAGGCAAACCACCCGTCAACTAGGAGCAAGCGATGAGTCTGACTCTAAAAATGAAAGCCTTGGTCGAAGCGGCGGCTTTTACTGGGTTCGACCAGACGACGCCGGTCAAGAAGGTGCGTACCTGGCGCACTGACGTGGTCTCTTACGATAGCGGAGTCGAGCAGCGGCAGCAGGTCCTCGACCAACCTATTCGCGCGTGGATGGTCAATTGGTCGCTGCTGGATGCGGCCGGCCGCAATCAACTAATGGAGATATTCGATGCCGCCCGCGGCGCGTATGACACTTTCCTGTGGCTTGACGACGATGAATACCTATGCAGTAGCGAGGGTATCGCCACGGACGGCAGCGAGACGGCCTACCAGTTGGTTTGCACATACCATTCCGGTGAAACGTACGAATGGACCGAGACGAAGAAGGACGTCGTTCCTGGTACCATTTACGCACCGGTTGTTACCCATAGCGTGGACGGTGCACAGACGGAGGTCGCGGCGGCACCTGGGGCGAACGAGTTTACTCTGGACGATACCACTGGGATCATGACGTTCGGTGCGGCACCGAGTAGTGGGGTGCTGACCTGTACGTACGAGTACTATTTCCGCGTACGATTCGCTGAGGATGTCTATACCGACCTCCAATTTGCTGCGGGCCCGTTGTACTCGGCTTCCGAACTCCAGATTACGGAGGTGCTGTACTAATGCGGGATGTTAGCCAATCTCTGAGTCTCTCGATCGAAAACGAGACGATTGCGCTCGCCGAACTGTACGACGTCGTGCTCCGCGATGGAACGAAACTGTATTTCACGGGTCACCACGTGGATATCGACTGGAATGGAATTACCTACGCCCACCTTCCGATAACGCGCGATCCAATTCAAACTGGCGTCAACCTGGAAATCGATTCGTGCAAAGTCTATCTGGCAGGTATCTCGGGGGACCTCGTCGAATACGTACATCAGAACAACCTCGACTATTCGAAGGTGACAATCAAACGCATTGTACGCGGTGCCTCTTATGCGAGTGATAATGAGTGGATCGTCTTTTGCGGGTATGCCGACGTAGAATTCAATCGGTCGATCCTCATCCTCGATCTGAAAGTCTGGATAGACTCGCTCAACATAACGGTCCCGCGTTGCGTCTATCAAGAGACGTGTGTCTGGTCGGTGTTTGACGATTTCTGCGGCCTGGATCGGGACGACTATGCGGTTACGGGTGTGGCGACGGGCGGAACGCGGATGATGCTGTCAGATACCGCATGGTCCGCAACGCCTCTGGTAGCTCCCAGGTATGGTGCCGGCGAGATGGTGATTAGGTCCGGTGACAATACAGGCCAGCGTCGCCCGATCGCCTCACATGACGGAAATTCTTTCGGCCTCATCTGGCCCTTGCCTGCCAGCAATAACCCTGGAGATAGTTATACGGTATACCCTGGCTGTGACGGTCGTGCGGTTCTAACGTGTGACTCATGGTATTCAAATGGGGATAATTTTCGTGGCTACGTTTATATTCCCCGCATTGAAGAAGCGATGATGTGAGAGATCTGCAACGACAACTTGTTCGGACGGTGTGGGATTGGAAAGGTGTTCCGTTCTTGCACCGCGGCATGACGCGGCGTGGCTGTGACTGTACGGGTCTGCTGATCGGATGCCTGAAAGAGATGTGCCCAACCGCTCATTATGAGTTGCGTACATATCCCCACGACTGGAACCTACATGCAGGATCAGGGGATTACATTCGAGAGGAATTGATAAAGATTGCATCCCCGTATGACGGACCCATCGAGCCCGGAGACGTCCTTCTATTCCGGTTCGGCAAGTGTATCGCTCATTGTGCCATTGTCGTCGCTGGTAAGATATTCATTCACGCTCACGTTCGGGCCGGTCAGGTGGAAACAGGGTTTCTTAAAACTCCGCAATGGGGAACTCGACTTGCGGGGACATGGCGAATCGATCCTGAGAAAGTCCAGGTGTATCTATGAGTAGTGGCACAGCTCGCGGCTTTGCGATCATGGGTATCGCTACAATGTTTGGTGGCATTGCTGGTGCCTGGGTGGGCGCTGCAGGACTTGCGGGCACGACTATGGGGTCGGTGCTCGTAGGGGCAGCCTACATGGGTGGCTCGTTCCTCGGGCAGATGATATTCCCGAGTCCGAACAACCGGGATATGCCATCGGCCCCTGGTTATCCGATGCAGTCTGTAGACAAGGGTATCGCGGTCCCACTGACGTACGGGACACTTCGCGTAGCAGGAAACCTCGTATGGATGGGTCCGCTCAGTCATTATCACGCCAGTGGCGGTAAGGGCGGGGATGATGGCCCGAAACAATATCGACGCAGCTTCCTAATCAGCATCTGCGAAGGCCCTCGCAGTGTCCTGCGAATGTGGAAAGGGAAGCATGAGATCGATATTGCCGAAGGGACCGATAATAAGACCATAGTCGCCGCTCTTATTACCGCCATTGCCGGAGAAGTGACCGTCTTTCCAGGCGATGGATTTAACGAAGGTCTTGAAACCCTCATCGACGAGGACTACAGCAGTTACAAAAATGATTGTTGCGTTCTGTTCAAGAACTACGACCTCGGTCCAGTAGATATAATCCCTGCGTTCGTCTTTGAGGTCGGGCCGTGGGCTCCAGTAAATTACTACCTGCACAATGGTAGAGGGCTAACGTTCTATGACGAAGATGGGAATCTTGGTGCTGAGAATAGCGGCGGGTCGCTATACGGCCTGGTAGGAGCAACGCAGCTCGATGTCGCCAAAGATGGCTCTATTCTCTTCATGCGTACCAATGATAGTACCTATTCCAGTGTCTATTATCGTCAATCAGATGGCACGACGGAAGATCTTATGCCGTACGATATTACTACGCATAGCACGTATATAGTCAATGGATGGATTCCTACCGACTATCACGCTCAGTGCAAATGGAACTACGTTGGGGGCTGCTGCTTCAATGTCACCGGTGAGTTTGCGTTTGTTGGCGTAAATGTCAGATGGAGTGCTGATGACGGTTTACTTGAGCGCTTCCGCGTATACAAAATAAATGTAAGGACGAAAGAGATAGCATGGTGCACTGAAACCCCCGACTCGTGGCTCGGTTATCTTGGGCAGGTGATGAAGATTCGTGTCGATAGCTCCGATACCCCTTATGTCGGAGTTGTTGGATATGGCAATATGCTTGAGGTGTTGGGCTATAACATTCATGTCGTAATCACGTATAAGAGCAATGGATTCGTCCTAGATCTGGTTACTATGCTCACAGGCAACTCTATGATGTACGACTTCTGGATTGACGAGGGCTTTGTTATCTATGATCGGGCTTACGGCGAGGTGCATACAGGATTTCTCTTTGCATGTGGAATCACAGAGAGAGTACATGGCCGCGCGGCACACTACGTACGATGGAAGAAGTTGTCCGATCCTGGTCTCTACAGTGACAGCGTGTTTGCCGATGATCGTGGGTGGCTGTATGGCTGGGACACCGGATTCAACTGTGTCCGCACCTACAACAACCTCATCTATGTAAGCGGCACGCGCCAACAAAACGCACCGAATCATATCATTCAAGTCTACAATGGTTGGGGTGAATTGATTGACGGGTTCGACTGTGGCCCAGAGCCGAATCCGCCTGATCCAGATTATCAACCGTCAGGATATGGTCACACGATGGACCAGAACGGTAGAATCCATCTTGTCGTGACAACGAATGGACAGGTCAACGGAACATTGTATACTTTGACGGCAGGAACCTTAACCGAAATAGAAGATAGCATTAGTGTGAGATGTTACGATGACGTTAATATCGTGGGTGACTTGAAGGCGTTTCCCCCGTTCGCTGATCCCTACGATGCCAATCCGGTAGATATTATCCTCGACCTGTTGACAAACATTAGATATGGGGCTGGAATGCCGGGCGAATATATCAACAGCGAGTCATTCTCGGCCATCCGTAAATATTGCCAGGAGGAGGACCTGCTAATCTCCGTCTCGATCAATTCGTCACGACCCATCATCGATTGGATTCAATTCATATGTTCACACTTTGGCGGATTTCCGTATTGGGTCGGCGGTCAACTGTATCTCGGTGCTTGGCGGAACGAAGACCCGGTATTTAGCATAACGCGTGATCATCTGGTGGTGGAGGAAGATGGTATTCCGGTCCAGATCAAGAAGCGTGACTATTCCCAGAGCATCAATCACATCGAACTCGGCTGGCAGAACCGAGATGACGAATATGGCCCGTGCATGACTCCATTTCGCGATGATGTAGATATAAGACTATCCGGTAAACGCAGGAAGCAACAAATTGCTCTGCCTGGGATCAAGCGGGCGGAATTGGCCACCAAAATGGGATGGCGGTACCTCATCGATTCTATGTACCGGTTCTCGATGTATACATTCAAGCTCGGCGCTAAGGACATGCTGCTCACGCCCGGAATGGTTGGCTTGATCTCCGATGGATTCCGTTTGACTGACCAGCGGATCCGCATCACGAGCATCTCGGAAGGAAAAGAAGGGATCGGGCTCGAAATCGAGGCCGTAGACGATATCAGCGACCTCTACCCCGATCTCTCGGGCCGACAGATCCAGACGACCTTGCGAGTGCCGGAATACGTACCCACTCTTGCCGATCTGGAAGATGGCACGGTGACGATAGCGGAAAGCGACGAGACGAACGAATTGAGTCTATCAATCGCTCCAGGTGGTGAGTATACAGATGGCTGGCGGGTCTATCTGTCGTGGGATGGCGAGACGTATGAAATATATAATCTGGTGACCGCCGATTCATTGATAGGTGGCGAGGCCAACAGCATCGGAACGATCTTGACAGCCCTGCCCGCGGAGGCGGCTACGATATGGCGACCGGATCAAAGTCTGACGGTCGACATCGGAACGATAACCGACTTGAGGACCGACGTTACCGCAGACGAGTTTTTCAATGGGCGATCTCTGGCAAAAGTGGGGGATGAGATAATCGCGTTTCGAACCGCCACTGAGACGGGTACCGAGGGCCAGTGGATTATCACCGATCTTATCCGTGGGCTTTATGGCACGACGCCGGTTGCCCATGCGGTTGGGGAGAGATTCGCCACTCTGGACTCTGATATTGACATCCCGTTCGCCACTAGCGATATCGGACGGACGGTCTATGTCAAAGTCCTAACGGCGTATGGCAACCTGTCGCAATCCTTAGCGGACGTAGAGGCGACGGAGTACGTTATTAGGGGTCTGGCCGTTCGTCCACTGGGGGTGAGCCTGGTGCGTCTGACGAGCGATGAGATGGAAGGTTGGGATAATAGCTACTCCGGGGACTCGATTACGCTTCATTGGGGCCTCCCGGGCCGCGATGCCGGCTACGATCTAGGTGGGTATGATGGGGGTGGCACGTGGGCCTGGGGTGACGACGAACTCGAGCTGACCCCCCAGAATGGCGTGGCATGGGGGGCCTATGCCCAAGATCCGGAGCTGCAGGCGGTCGACCTTGAGTTTCGGCATGAATCTGGTACGCTACTCGGATTCGAGACGCTTGGTGTGGTCTCGACGACGACGATTAGTAAAGCAACCGACCTTGGCGGCAATAACCCGGCGACGGTACAGGTGTATCCCGTTCGCGCGCGGCGCTCGAGTAAGGCCGGTTCGATCAGTGTGGACGATGGGAGTTGACCGATGGCAGATGTAAGCTATACCGATGAGGCGAAATTCCCCCTGTCTGAGGATGGC
>DATKWR010000449.1:0-10362 GCA_035529475.1 Sedimentisphaerales bacterium
CAACGCCTGCGGCTCGTGCATCGCCATCAGGAAGCGTGCGTTTTCAATGATATTGGCAAGCTGCGAGGCCGCCGCCTCCAGGGCCTCGATGTCCGAGTCATCGAAGTACCGGTCCCCCTGTCGCTGCACGACCAGGACGCCGATCCTCGAAATTCCTCGCACGATAGGTACGGCCAGAAAACACTGATACCGTTCTTCGTAGATGCCCGGGAAGAATTTGTAATTCAGGCTGTGAGCGGCATCCTTCTCGCAGACGGGGCGCAGCTCCTTCAGGGCCAGACCCGTAAGCCCCTGGCCGAGCTTGAGCCTGACTTTGCCGACGGAATCCGGGTTCAGGCCCCGCGTGGCACTGAGAACCAGCTCGCGATGCTCGCTGTTGTACAAATACACCGAGCAAACTTCCGACTCCGTGTGGGAGGCAACCATCGCCACGGTTCTGTCGAGAAGCATCTGAATGCTCGCGCTTTCCCTGAAAAGGTCATTCAACTCATTTATGTCATACAGCAGTTGTTTGTTGTCCATCGGTGCACCCGATAATTTCATTCCAGGCTTTACTCATGCATCTTCCTGGGCTTTTTGCGTCCATATCCTAACCGGCCCGTCCGCCGATTTCCATAGCGGGTTCCTTTCGACCTGCTGAACGCTGGAGATCAGCGCCGATTATACATAGTTGGCCGCGCCGCACCGTGTTCGGAAGAAATTCCGGCGTTTGGCTCCAGGGCCTTGCGCGCGACGGCAGAGCTCGTCACCGCCCGCCAAAGACAACGTCCGGGGCCATAGAGACGCGAGCAGTCCCCGCCGGTCAATGCTCCCCGATGGTGCAGAATTGCATCAGCTCGTTGACCTTGGCCGTGCCGAGGCAGATGGAAGTATCCGAAGCCCCGTAATAGACCTTCAATTCCTGGCCATCGTCTTCGAGTATCGCGCCGCACGAAAAGACGACATTATTCACGTCACCCACGCGCTCGTAATACTCACGAGGCGAAAGAATCGGAATGGCACTTCGACACAGCACCCGGGACGGGTCGTCGTAGGCCAACACGGCGGCGCCGAGCCTGTAGATCGGGCCGCTGGAGGCGGATTTCACGCCGTGGTAGATGATGAGCCAGCCGTCCTCTGTCCTAATCGGCTGCGATGATGCACCGATGCGCCAGCAATCCCAAAGATCGCCCCGAGTGGTCATAATGCAGCGCGAATGTCCCCAGGTGATCAGGTCGTCGGAGTAAGACAGCCAGATGTAGCCCTCACCGCCTGAGACGGGCCTGTCCAGGCGCGCGTACTTGCCGTTTATCTTCTCCGGAAAAAGGACCCCGTTTTTATTCTCCGGCTCGGAAATCAGTGCAATGCGTTCAAACGTCTTGAAATCCGTTGTTTTCGCGAGCGCTAAAAGAGGACCGTAGGGCGAGACCGCGGTGTACATAATGTAGAAGACGCCGTCGATTTCCGTGATCCGCGGGTCCTCGATGCCTTTCCGTTCATACTCCTTGAAGCACCCTTCTTCCATGCAGGGTGTCATCACCGGCTCGGGTTCGAGCTCGAAGTGATATCCATCGGCACTGCGCGCCAGGGCAAAGACGGACCTGCCCGTCAGATCTTCGACTCGCAACAGAAGAATATATTGGCCGTCGTACTTCGCACAGGCGGCGTTGAAAACGGTATTGCAGGGAAAAGGAATATCCTCGATGGTAAGGATCGGATTGCCTTCCCAGCGATGAATAACGTCATGGCGGAATTTCTTGGCCATTGCTAAAGCTCCTTGAATCAAGGGGACGACTCGATACCATTCTTGTTCTTCCGGGGGGCTGCGCGCGTCAGTGCATTTCGTGCGACGCGCGTGACAAATACGGTGACAACAATGGTCGCGGCCAGGCCGAGCCAAAAGAACAGTCTGCCCGCCGTACCTTTTTCCACCTCGCCGGCGGCCACGTCGGCCAGAGAACGCAAACCCGCCCCAAAATAGACGTACATGACCGTACCCGGGATCATGCCTATCCAGGAACTTAGGGCGTACTTCCAGAAAGAGATCTTCGTCAGGCCGAAAGCATAGTTCAGCAGGTTAAACGGAAAGACGGGACTCAGCCGGGTCAGAAGGACTATCTTGAAACCCTGCTGTGCGACCGCCTCGTCGATGGCCGCGAACTTCTCGTTCCTGGCGACCTTGGCGGCTACCCAACTGCGAGCAATCGTCCGGCCCACCCAAAACGCGGCGCAGGCCCCTATCGTGCTGCCGATAGAGACAGTGATCGTACCCTTGACGACCTTGAAGAGAAAACCCGCGCCCAAAGTGAGGATCGAGCCGGGCAGGAACAGTACGGCGGCTACCGCGTAGAACGCAACCACAAAAACCGGTCCCCAGATGCCCAGCCCCTGTGTCCATTCCAGGCCCGTGATCAGCCAATCCCTCACGGGCAGAAATACGGTTCCGGTAATCACGCCCGCAACGACCAGGACAAAGAATATGGCTCGATACGACAGGATGGCCAGGGTGAGCCGTCTGCCGCGCCGCTCGCCGGACGATGCCTGTTCTGATGTGTTGTTTGTCTCGGCCATGTTGTCCTACTTCTTGTCCTTTTTCGGAACGATTGTTTTGAGCAGTTTGACGAAGAAATTATTCTGCAGGATGTCAAGGTAGCATTTCTTCGCCGGCTGGCGCACCGCGTCGGAATACGATGGATACGCATGGACCACCGACGCGATTCTGCTGAAAGGCAGTCCCAGCGATTTGGCTAATTGTGCTTCGTGCATCAATTCGCCCGCGCCGTGCCCCAGGATGTGGATACCGAGGAGCTTTCCCCTGCGGTCGCAGATGAATTTGCTCAAGCCGTTCTGCGCCAAATCCGTTTTTGCGCGATCGACGTCCTTGTGCTCCCAGCGATAGATTTTTATGGCGTCGCCGTATCGCTCTCTCGCCTGCTCTTCGGTCAGTCCCGCGTGGGCCAGCTCAGGGTCGGTGTAGGTCGTCCAGAGAACGTGGTCGTAGCTGACTTTCTTTATCGGCAGGCCGAAACACGCATTCGTCATCGCGACGATTGCCTCGTATTCTGCAATATGAGTGAACAGGTACGGCGGCACAACGTCGCCGCACGCATAGATATTCCCGGCGGTGGTCTTTAGATGAGAGTCCACCTTGATACCGTTTGATGCGTATTCGACGCCCGCCTTCTCCAGCGCCAGGCCATCCAGGTTCGGCCTGCGCCCCACGCAGACCAGGAGCGATTCGGCCTCAATCTGCCGCGCCCCCTCCTTGTCCTCGACGTCGGCAACGATTACATCAGCCCGCCGGGTGAATCTCTTCGTTTGCGTTTCGGTCAATAGGGTCACGCCCTCGGCTTGCAGCGTCCGAACCAGCCGATCCACAAGCTCCTTATCATCCTTCTTCAGAACGTTCGCCGACCTCTGGACAACGGTGACTTTCACACCCAGACGATTCAACGCCGCCGAAAGCTCTATGCCGATGGGACCCGCCCCCAGGACAATCATCGACCCGGGCAGGGCCTCGATCTCAAAAATGGTCTCATTGGTCAGGTAGCCAACGTCCTCAAGCCCCTTGATGGAGGGTACGAATGGATGCGAGCCGGTGCAGATGACGAATTTCTTGGACGAGATTCGTCTTTCGCCGAGCCGTATCGTGTGATTGTCCAGGAATTCAGGTGCGCCGAACAGCACGTTTATGCCCTCGGCTTCAAAGACTTCAGGGGGATGCCCGTCCGCGTCGGCCTGAACAACCGCCCTGACGTGCGCCATCACTTTAGCGGCGTCCAGCTCGACCGGGCCGCGAGGCTCCAGCCCGAATTCACGAAGCCGAGTCACCTGATGGGCAACGTTCGCAGATTTAATCAGCGTTTTGCTCGGTACGCAGCCGAACCAGGTGCAATCGCCGCCCAGTTTTCTCTTCTCGATAAGCGCGGTCTTCTTGCCCAACCCGTTGCCGACCTTACAGGCAACCAGACCCGCCGAACCGGCGCCAATGACGACGAGGTCATAATCAAACATTCGCCTCACTCCCCAAACCGTTAGCTCTCAGGTAGCGGCAGGTTCTCGATCGTTCCAACGGTGTATTACCCATCCGAAGCAACAGCAAGTCCAGATCTGCCGCCGTGTCCACGTCGTGCCATTCCGGCAGAAAATGGGTGCTCCGCCCGTGTCTCTCGAGCAGGGCGAGCGTTTGCGCGCACGCAGCCGAAGTGCTCCAGGCGATACCCGCGAATGCTTCAGGCAGGAAGGACGCGCGAGAAAACCCGATCAGATAATACCCGCCATCGCTGCTGGGGCCAACGACGGCCTCGTGTGACTCCAGCGCTCCGAGTGCTTCTCGCAAGAAATCCCCCGGCAGGTCGGGACTGTCCGACCCGATGGCAACGACCTTCGAGAAACCTTCCGCAAAAGCGTTCTCGAAAGCATTCTTCATTCTTTCGCCCAGGTCGTCGCCCGTCTGGGGCCTGAAAAAGTCTCGCTCACCCAGCCATTCCAGAAAATCCGATTTTGCGTTGGGCGGGTGAAAACAGAGCCGCAGCGGGACACCAACATTCTCGATAAGACCGAGCACGTCCTCGACGAAACATTTGTAGAGTCCCACGGCGAAGTCCTGCCCCGTTTCGGCGGCAAGACGGGTCTTGACCTGTCCCTTGACCGGTGACTTCGCGAACAGCAGAATACAACTGTTATTGTGAAGACCCATTCGGCTTCTTGCCCTTGCACCTTATCTCTTACTCTGCTGCTCGTTCAGCGACCAGTCATACTTCAGGTATTTGATGTCGTACTTGCCGCCAAGCACGTAGTTCTTATCCGCTTCGGGCAGATAGGACGCGATGAAATTCAGCACGGCCGACTCTTGCCTGTCATGCCCGCCAATGTTTGCTTGTGAACCGTATGACTTCACAAAATCCTCGGCAAACCACTTGAATATCGGCGAGATGTACAGCCGGCCTTCGCGGCGATCGATATTGAACTTGGCCGAATTCGCAAGGAAATGACCGGCCTGGCCGTTAAGCTGTTCGTCGAGTTTTGCCCCCACGTAAGGCTCGTTGCGAAGCGGCGGACATCCCATCGCCGCGCAGACCATCGCCATGTGTATCCTGGGATCATTGAACTTCACGCGGAGTATCTTGTGTTCAATGTGATCGAGCGTCAGTTTGCGCCCCATCACGTTGAAGGTAATCTCGTCCCACACGCCGGCGATCTGCCGGATGCTGTTCTTGGGATAGATCCTCGACCGCCAGAAAGAGGCCTTGATGGGGTAGTTGTCGATAATCACTTTCAGCGTCAGACCGTTGTAGGCATTGAGCCAAAAGGCGATTTTGTCCTTCTCACCCCACGTCTCGTAGCGGTCCGGCCCCAATCCGGCCAGAGCCCCAACAAACGCATCGAGCGGTTCCGCCTGGGCCTTGAGCTGCTTGTAGTTGACCATCGCCTTGTCGTTGACGAAGGTCTTGAGGACGGCGTCATAGTCGGAAAAGTCAAAACTTTGTGCTTCGGCCTTTTTGGCCGAGCCGTGTGATGCAACCAGTCCGGCAAGCACCAGCACAGCAACGAGACAGATGTGAGTATTCAATTTCCGTGACATGATCACCGTTCCTTCATTCGTTCTCCGCCGAAACCCGCTCAACGTGCGGGGTCGTGGCTTGGCCAAACTTATAAAACCGAGCCAGCCTGTCAGGACTGACTCCCAGGTAGTAGAGCATCACGATGACCTGGTTTTTCAGCGTCGTGTAAACGGCCCCCTCTTGCTCCCACCGGCGGGCCGACGTCGTAACCTTGTCCCGAAGGATGCGGATCTGTCGGCCGTCCTTCTTGATCCGTCGCATCAGGTCCACGTCTTCCATCAACGGAATATCCTTGAAGCCGCCGATTTTCTCGAAGTACTCTTTCCTGATGAAGATCGCCTGATCCCCATAGGGGATTCTGTTCGAGCGAGACCTCATGTTGGCGCGCGCGGCAATGTATTTCAGTGTCCACCGCTTCGAGTCGATGGACAGATCAAAAGCTCCACCGACATATTTCCGATTCTCCAGCACGCGCCGGATGTTCTTCAGGGCGTCCGGCGGGAGTCTCGTGTCGGCGTGAAGAAAAAGCAGAACGTCACCCCGGCTGGCGCGCGCCCCGGCGTTCATCTGCCGGCCCCGCCCCTTCGAACCGGCGATGCACGTGATACCCTCGTCTCGAACGGCCTGGATGGTTCCGCCGTGCGGGTCACCGTCCACGACAATGATTTCATAAGCGCCGTCAAAACTCTGGGCCCTGATATGCTCTACGACCGCATTGATTTGCGATGGCTCATTCAAAACAGGGACAATAATCGAGAGCATGGCCCACCCTATTTTACCAATGAACCGGTACAGCTCGACCCCGCACCGGCGGTGCAGCAAAAACAATGCCCGCCGGTGATAATCTCGAGACCTTCCGAAAGCACGTCGTCCAATTGCTCAATCGTCACAGCCTCGCTTTTTGAATCTACAATCGACAGGTCCAAAGCCTGGTTGAAATCGCAATTATAGACCAGGCCCCTGTAATCAACGCTGATGAGGCTGCGGCACATCAGGTTCTCCGCGGCAGCCGGATTGAAATTCTCCACCAGAAGCTTAAGATATTGTGTGAGCCGCCCGCTTGCCTCAAGCGATTCTCTGAAGCGGCCGATCGGAACATTCGTTATCGTGAAGAGCTTGTTGAACCGAATCCCGTACTTTGTATCAAGCTCCCTCTTGTAGTCGGCTTCGAGCCGGTCTTGCGGCCCGGGGAGGAAATCGCCGCCCGGGTTATAGACCAGATTCAATTCGAGCCCTTCGTTCCGGCCATACCCCAGCTCGTTGAGGATCTTCAGCACCGCTATACTTCGTTCAAATACGCTCCGGCCGCGCTGGCGGTCCACGTTCCGCTCCGTATAGCATGGCAGCGAAGCAACCAGGACCACCCGATGCCGCTCGTACCAGCGAGGGACCCAGCCCAAGCCGGGTTCAAAGAGCACCGTCAGATTGGTCCGCACCATCAGACGGGACACAAGCGCCGAAACACCCTCAACGAAGAACCGAAAGTCAGGATTCAGCTCGGGGCAGCCCCCCGTGACGTCCACACAGAGGCCCTTGTGGCTTTCCAGAAAACCGACAATCTTCTCCATCACCGCTCTTGGCATCATTTTCTCGCCGTTGGGCCCGGCCCGAACGTGGCAGTGGACGCAGCTTTGATTGCACCTGTTGCCGAGGTTCACCTGCAACGTCAGAAGTTCTCCAAACTGGGGCAGTTCCGGGTCAACGTTGACAAGGACTTCCTTAAAATCTGCAATCATCTTCTCGCAACCTCGAAAAGTCAAAGATCAAAGAAAGATCACAAGAGCATAGGACTTGTACGCCTAAAGCCTTGTGCACCGGTGCCTGTTTTGTCCATTCTAAAGAATTACGGACGCGACGCCACTGGTAAAATTACGGGTTCCGAGGCAAGCCGGCGAACAAGGTTGCCGCCGACAAAGAGGGTCTTCATCTCGCGGTGCAGCGCGCGTTACGGCGACCACCCTTGTGCCAGAATTGAAAAAGCCACGAAGTTCACGATACCGTCACCGTTCTGATACCTAATACCTGAACGGAGCAGAAAATTTTATTGTCCGCCGGACGACTCCACAGGCCGGGATCAGTCTCTCGATTCGAAATGACCCATTTCGCCCATTTTTCAGTTGAACACCCGCCCGTCACGTCCTACACTCGCACTGTCGTAGAGCGGGTTTAGTCGGGATTATCTGTTTCGCAGCGGTGCGCTCGCCTTTACAGCCTTCATAGCGCAACCGACCGGGACGAAGTCCTCCGGCCACAAGCCGGCACAAAGTGGCTCGTAGGGAGCAAATAATCCGTTCTTGTGCCGAAAACGCATGATCAATAGTTCGGAGCATGAAGATGAGTAAGGGACTTTTGGTAAGACTTGTTCGTATCTGGTGGGCGGGTTTGAAGGTGTTCTGCCGCTGGTTTGCATTTTGTATCGTCCTTGTCATATTGTGGTTCCCGGCGATGGCCTTAACTGGTCTTGTCGGAGATTACGCAGGCTACGCTCTCGGCATGATATTCTTCATCCTGACGGTGCCGATTGTGTTCTATCTTACATCGAAGTATCTACTGCTGTTGGGGGACAGTGAGAATAATCGGACAGACTGCACGGACCATACGGGAAATGGTCAGGAGAGCTCCGTTACAAGAATATCAACGCGGAGAGCAACGGTAGTAGCGGCGCCGATCGTCTTCGCAGTCGCGGCGGCAATATTAACTCCGCCGGATGTTGTTGCTCAGATATTCCTGATGGCTCTAATGCTGCTTGTCGCCGGGGTTCTGGCTTTCGTTGTTTCCAGGTTTAAGTCATTCGCGCAGACCCCGGAGAACATCAGAAGACTGATAATCGTGTTGGTGTGCTTGCTCTCTATAACAACAGCATATTCCATAATGAGCTTCGGGGCGACTGTTGAGCGGGTTAGAAATGCTCCTCCTGGATCGTCTTTCGGCGGGGCTTTCACCTTCGGCAATCTGTGGGTCGGATCTTCATCAGGTGGCGGGGGTATCAGTGTAGTCTGTGCAGTAGATCCCCCCAATACCTACGGAGCTGGCGGGGCAACCAATCTGTGGACGCTTGAATTTGGAGATGGTAGCTCCGTGGAGTTCAACATCATGAAGAACCAAACGGTCTGGATAGACAAACAGCACAGAGTTACATTCCTGGGGCCGGTTCTTGACAAAGACGATGTGGCGCTTATGCGGAGCCACGGCGACGACATGAAGGTGACGATATCATCGCCGGATGAGCTTCTGGCGCTTGTCAAAAAACTCAAAGCCGAACAGGCTACCTCAGACGGCCCCGCCGGCGAGCGCTTTATTATACTAAGCAAAGGCATGAATGATGCGAAGGCCGCCAAATTCACTTGTCCAAAATGGGGAGTACTCTTATGCTGCAGCAATTACTATACCTCATCCCTTGGCTGATCATCGCTGCATTTCTACTGATTCCATTGTTGTGTTTCTTTCTGTATAGGCGCAGAAAGATCCGAACATGCCTGATCTTCAGCCACCTTTGGTGCATGATCACATTTTGTGTTCTGGGATTGTTTCTATTGGACAGGGCAAGACGCCCTGCGGAACGATGGGAATATTCGGACAAAGCCGCAAGGCTGCTCGAAATCGCCAAAAGTCTGCGGGAAGGCGACACTCAGAGCACTATTCCGCGCCTGGATGAATTCCTTGCCGGCACGCTGTATCGAACGGCTTACGATGTTCCCGACGACAAGATGGCCCAGCTCGATCCGGATACGTTGTGGGTATGGCAGGAAGTCAAGGAATATTACGACACGTATAAGGTTGAAAATCGTTCCGACGCTGCCGGTGCCATTCCTCGTCTCCGCAACAAACTGGTGCACGTGCCCTGGTCGGATATGCAACTGGCGATAAAGAAATTCGAGCAGACCTACGGGAGCGGCCAGCGGGCCCTAGCGCCGGCTGTCAAGATGAGAGCGTGGCTTGGCCCGGCTCTGATGGACGACGATCTCAAGGGCAAGGTGGTTCTGCTGGATTTCTGGAATATCCAGTGCGCCCCCTGCATCGCATCGCTGCCCAAACTGCAAGAGATTCACGACACTTATAAAGACCGGGGCCTCGTAGTGATTACCTGTGCGGGAGGAGACAACAAGAAAACGAAAGAGTTTTTGGACAAACACGGATATCACTTTCCGGCGGGAATGTCTTCGCATCAAATGTTCCTCGATTACGCCGTCAGAGGGAATCCATCTTATTTCATGATCGATCGGGGAGGTTATCTTGTATGGGGACCTGAACATCGACTCCCCACGGCGGATGAGCTTTCCAATCTATTGGAGGATACATTCAATCCCTAAGAAACTGGGGAAAAGTGAATGAGAACAGAGATTAGTTTCCCAAACGTTGATACAATCAGGCACTTTGTGTCCAGGATTTATTGCATTGGAGCCTTCGGCATATATCTATGAACCGCCGGAAGAAAAGTGCAGTATGGATGATTGCCGTGCCCCTGGCAAAGCCGCCGGGGGATCGTAAACGTTTATAGGAGATAGGCTTATGAGATATCTTATGAGAATTGCCGTGGTTTTGTTGTGTGGTGCGGCGTTTCTGGCCGGATGCTCCAAGAAAACGCCTCCGATGGAAAGCCGCGAGGCTTCTGAAGATCGCCAAGTCCCTCAGAACGCCCAACCTTCTGAGAATCCCCCATCTTCACCTTCGACCTCGACCTCACCTGCGGCTTCGACTTCGCCTTCGGCCCCGGCGGAGGTCATGGCACTGAACGAAGCAAACTTCGACTCGCAGATCCGGCAGGGTGTCGTCCTGGTGGACTTCTGGGCGACCTGGTGCGGGCCGTGCAGGATACAAG
>DATKWR010000450.1:0-5429 GCA_035529475.1 Sedimentisphaerales bacterium
AAGCTGACCTGAATGGGGTCCTTGGGATCCAGCCCGACGACCCGGCGGTTCTCCACGTACACGCACGGCACGCGGTCGCCTGTGGCGGGAATGAGGAAGCAATAGTCGAAGCCGATTTCGAGCGGACCCGGGCGAATTTCGCCGTTCCAGTCGAGCTCGCCTCCTTGCGCGCCCAGCCCGAGGTGCCATTTGCCGACTACGCCGGTGGCGTAGCCTGCCCTTTGCATAACCAGGGGCAGCGTGGTCCGGCCAGGCTCGATGATCATGCGAGCGTCACCCGGCGCGATGCCGGTGCCTTTTTGACGCCAGGCATACTCGCCGGTCAGCATGGCGTAACGCGAAGGCGTACACGTCGCCGACGGCGAATGGGCATTGGTGAACCGCACGCCCTCGGCGGCGACCCGGTCGATGTTGGGCGTTTTGATCTTGGTCGCCCCATAACAACTGACGTCGCCATAGCCCAGATCGTCGGCATAAATGATGACCACGTTTGCAGGTTTCGCATTGGCACCCCACAGTTCGACGGGTACGAGGGCCGTCACCGCAGCCAGACCAACGGACTTCATAAACCCACGACGAGATAAACAAGACCGTTTCATAGCATTCTCCATCAAAGAACAATCGGCAAAACGAGCATAGACTTACGCTCGCCTACTATAACGGATGGAAGTAGCTATGGCAATGAGAAGTCATCGGTCAGATGGGAAATGCTGAATGGCGATTGGCAGCGCTTGTAGTGACGCCGTAAGGCGTTTCTTTCGATGCCCTTACGGGCACACTACGAACTATTTACCAGTCACAAGATTCAGGGCTTGCGCCAAGCTGGCCACTTTGCTCTGAGCGAGCATTTTCTCAGCCAGCGCCTGGGCCTCGCGAATGTCGATCTCGGCGAGGGCATCCTGGACGCGAGGCAGATAGCCTGGATCCATGCTCAAGACCCGCACCCCTATCCCGAGCAGGAAAGGCAGGTACGGCTCCTGGTGTGCCATATCGCCGCAGACCGAAACATCCCGCCCGGCGGCAATGGCCGAGCCGACCACCTTGTTCAGTGCGCGTAAAACCGATGGATGATGGGGCAGGTAAGAGTCGGCGACGTTCTCGTTGGTCCTATCGACACCCAACATGAACTGGATGAAGTCATTGGTTCCTATCGAGAAAAACTCCGCCTCGGCCGCGAAATCGTCGATCAGGTCCACGATGCAGGGCAGCTCGACCATGATCCCGAGTTTGGGTTTGCGGTTGTGCTCGACGCGGCGCTTCTCGAGCTCATCCAGACATTCAGAAACGACTTCGCGGGCCAGGCAGAATTCATCGATGGACGAAATCATCGGAAACATGATCCGCAAATCCGTCCCGGCGCCGGCGCGCAACATCGCTCGAATCTGCTCGGCGAACACCGGTTTGTTCTGAAGTGAAAAACGTATCGACCGCAGGCCGAGGGCCGGGTTCTGCTCCTTGATGTCGTGGTAGTAGGACAACGTCTTGTCGCCCCCGATATCGAGCGTACGAAACGTCAGGGGCCTGCCCGGCATCAGCTCGGCGAGCTTGCTGTAAATCGTGAACTGCTCGGCCTCACTCGGAAAGTTGCTTCTGATCATAAACGGGAATTCCGTGCGGTACAGACCGACGCCCTCGCAGTGCATCTCGCACGCCACCTTCAGGTCGGCCAGAAGGTTGATGTTCGCGAAAAGATTGACTCGCGTGCCGTCCCGCGTCGTCGTGACCGGTTTCATCGCACGTTTCTGCTCGGCCAGCGCGCGCCGGGCTTTTTGCTGCGATTCAAACTGCCCCAGGACCTCGTCGGACGGATCGACGTACACGTTGCCGATTTCGGCATCCACCAAAACGGGCGTATTATCCGGAAGATTGAGAAGCTCGTATGTGTCGCTGACCACCATCGGGATGCGCAGGGACCGGGCCAGAATGGACAAGTGCGACGTCACGGTCCCTCCCACCAGGACAATGCCGGACGCCTCTTCCGAAGAGAGGATCAGCAGGTCGGAGGGGAAGAGGTCTCGAGTGATGACAATCCGATGTTTCAGTTTGGCCGGCTCGTCCACCTCGCTGAGAAGATTGCCTATCAGCCGAACAACGAGGTCCTCGATATCGTGGGTCTTCTCCTGCATGTACGCATTGCCGCTGGTGGCAAAGCTTTCCATGTACTCCCGGGCCACGTGCAGGACGGCCAACGGCGGATTGACCCCCTCTTCTATCCGCTTGAGTACGCCTCCCACAAAGTACTTGTCCTTGAGAATCACCATGTGCGCCGCAAAGATCAGCGACGCGGCATCGGAAAGCTTCTGGCCGACCTGCTCCTGGAGCTTCTCAAGCTGATCCGCCGTCCTGGCAAGGGCCTGGTGGAAATCATCCACGGAATAGAGGTGCTCGTACTGCCTGTGCAGCAGCATGGAGAGGCTTTTCTTTTTGTCGGTCACTGTGGCAAGGCCGTAGGCGAAACCTTCCGACGCCACTTTGCCCTTCACCAGTTTGAGCCCCTCCGGCAGGACGGCGGTCGCCAACGCCTGCGGCTCGTGCATCGCCATCAGGAAGCGTGCGTTTTCAATGATATTGGCAAGCTGCGAGGCCGCCGCCTCCAGGGCCTCGATGTCCGAGTCATCGAAGTACCGGTCCCCTTGTCGCTGTACGACCAGGACGCCGATCCTCGAAATTCCTCGCACGATAGGTACGGCCAGAAAACACTGATACCGTTCTTCGTAGATGCCCGGGAAGAATTTGTAATTCAGGCTGTGAGCGGCGTCCTTCTCGCAGACGGGGCGCAGCTCCTTCAGGGCCAGACCCGTAAGCCCCTGGCCCAGCTTGAGCCTGACGGTGCCCACGGAATCCGGGTTCAGGCCCCGCGTCGCGCGGAGCACCAATTCGTGCGTCTCGATGTTGTACAAGTACACCGAGCAGACGTCCGAGTGCGTGTGAGAGGCGACCATCTCCACGGTCTTCTCGAGAAGCGTCTGAATGCTGGCGCTTTCGCGAAAGAGATTGTTGAGCTCACTGATATCGTACAGCAGTTGTTTGTTATCCATCGACGCACCCGGCAATTCCACCATAGCCCATACCTGTCCGTTCTATTAGGCCATTTGCGGCCCTATCATAATCACTCCGGCCGCCGATTTCCAGCGTTTCGTCCGGCTTCGCCCGGGACAAAACCGGCGACTATAGTCAATACCTTGCCGGCAAATAAAGGTTCGCGCCGGAAAGAACCATCCCTCCCTCAGGGAAGGCTGCCACCCAATAGAGTAGGTTGAAAACGGATCGCAACATCTTGTAGGGGCGGGCCCATGTGCCCGCCCAGGGCAACCACATGGGGTTGCCCCTACGGAGTGGTCGCCGTCAGAAAATCTACCTATATTTGGGGCGTGCACCCGATGGGACATTTTGCACAGATTCTCCTTGAATGTCCCCTGTGCCCTGCTATATATTTGCTTTGTCGTAAAGCGGGTTTAGTCGGGATTCTCAGTTTCGCAGCGGCGCACTCGCAGAGATAGCTGCTTGGCCGCGCAGCCGGCCGCGAGCTGATAAGAAGCGACCCGGCAAAGTCTAAAGAACCTGTTTTCGGGAGGCACAAAACGATGACACAGGAAATTTGCCGTATCTTGGGCGTGCTTTTTTTAAGTGTCTGTATCGCTGCTCTCGGTTTTCGCAGGCTTCATCAAGAGGAAAAGGCGGACTTTAAATTCGAGATTGGCATGGGCAAAGACATAAACAGAATCGGAAGGGAACTGAAGGCGGCAGGGCTTGACGACAGGACCGTTCGAATCCTCAAATCTGCGTTGGAAGACGTCCAGCGGAACACTCAAAGGTATGTACAAGATAGGTCTTTTCACCAATCCCTGGACTCGATGTTCTTGGCGTCGATGATTGTCGTGCTTTGGGTTGCTTCTACATCCCAAAGACTAAAGCAGAGAAACTCGATCCCATAAGGTGCCATTGCGCCGCTTGACGGACAGTGGAACGACGTTCCCTCGCTTTGGATTATTCGGAGCATAAAGATGAATGACGGACTTTCGGCAAAACTTGTTCGTATCTGGTGGGCGGGCTTTAAGGTGCTCTGCCGCTGGCTTGCGTTTTGTATCGTCCTTGTCATTTTGTGGCTTCCGGCTATGGCCTTGACCGGCCTTGTCGGAGACTACGCGGGCTACGTTCTCGGCATAATACTCTTCATCCTGATAGTGCCGATTGTGTTCTATCTGACATCGAAGTATTTACTCCTGTTGGGGGACAACGGCCAAAATGATGTGAGGGGAGCGGAGGCTGTTTCCGGCGCATCGCCCACGACCCCGGCCGCAGGTAAAAGCACGAACAAGACGGTAAGGGAGAAGATCGTCATAAGCACATTGGCTGCATTCCTCGTCAGCTTTTCGCTTGGCCCGCCTGACCTTGTATCTCAATATGCCCTTGGATTCATGGCGATGTTCCTTTGTGGTGCCCTGTTGTTGATTCTCGCCAGAACCAATTTTATGAAGTCGGTTTCCAGTCCAATGCAGACACTAATCTGCATACTTATTTGCACGGCTTCAGTGTTATCTGTCAACGCTCGGTCACTATATAAGATGGCCGGTCATATTAACTGGCCCCCGGATTTTTCTTCTGTGTCGTCATCTGCCAGTTCCCGCGTCGGTAATCTGTGGATCATGCGTCTATCAGGTCATGGTGGCTTCTGGTCCAGGGAGACTGAATGTGTAATTCTTTCTGTAGATTCTTTTCCGGGCTTCAGCGATGGCGAGTCACCTTCCACGCTTACATTTTCAGATGGCAATTCCGTCAAGGTCACGCTGAAAAGGAACGAGACTCTCTGGATAGACAAAGAGCACAAGGTTACATCCCTGGGGCCGGTTCTTGACGGAGAAGATGTGTCGCTTCTTCGTAACTGCCGTTATGATGAAAACTTGAAAATATCATCGCCGGACGAGCTTCTGGCGCTTGTCAAGAAACTCAAAACTGAACAGGCCACCTCGACAGCCCCGCCGGAAGCGGCGATCTGAACTCTTATGGAGGAATCTCCTGCAAGAACCGCAGGCAAGAAATGCCAGTATACACTAGTGCCGTGGCCCCGGCGAGCCAGCCGGGGAGCGTCAATGCTTGATTAGGAGATAGACTTATGAGAAGCGTGATAACGATTACTGTTGTGGTATTGTGTGGTGCGGCGTTTCTGGCCGGATGCTCCAAGAAGACGCCCCCCGTGGAAAGCCGCGAGACTTCTGAAGATCGCCAAGTCCCTCAGAACGCCCAACCTTCTGAGAATCCCCCATCTTCACCTTCGACCTCGACCTCGCCCTCACCTGCGGCTTCGACTTCGCCTTCGGCCCCGGCGGAGGTCATGGCACTGAACGAAGCAAACTTCGACTCGCAGATCCGGCAGGGTGTCGTCCTGGTGGACTTCTGGGCGACCTGGTGCGGGCCGTGCAGGATACAAG
>DATKWR010000451.1:0-12469 GCA_035529475.1 Sedimentisphaerales bacterium
TTCAGCATCAAGGCGCTGGAGCAGAGCGGCTCGTTAGGATACGCGGCGATACGAACCAAGCTCGACCGGCTGATCGCCAACTATAAGAAGCTCGCAAAGATGGATGCTCAGAAGAAGGCCGTCCTGGAGCAACTGCGAAAAGACGAAATCAGCGTCGCGGAGGCCAAAGAGAAGCTGGAAAGACTTTCGGGAGAGTAGAAAATGGAAAACGTATCAAATGTGTCCTCTGAAGAAGAACTGCTGGCACTTCGCAACGAAGGCAAAGTAACGCAGGATGAATATGAGGAATTACTGGGAAGTCTGCGAAGGGCCGGCGAAGCCGAGCTCCGCCCCGCTGCGGCGGCCCAGGCCCAGTCGGCCCGGACCAGCGGCCTGGCCATCGCGTCCATCGTGCTGGCGGTGGTGCTGGGGCCTTTCGGCATCGTGCCGGCTGTCGTGTGCGGCCACCTGGCATTGCGAAGGATCGAACGGGATCCGTCGCTCACTGGCCGGGGGCTGGCGCTGGCCGGATTGATTGCCGGATACAGCGTCCTTGGCCTGACGATTATCCTGAGCGTTCTTATTTTGCTTCCCATGATAGCCTATCGCGCGGCGGGCACGAGTCCGTCGGCAATTGAAACGACCGAGCTGAGGTGGTTCCCGCTTGACGACCTGCAAGGACTGATCACCCAATCAGGCGTCAGCATCGACAAAGCAATCTCGAGCGACGGCAACGGATCGCTGCGAATCGACGCGACGGGACCGACGACGGTTCGCCTCTTTGAGACCGGCGATGTGGACATCGAGTACGCACGCTTGATTTACCAGGCGAAGCTCCGCACCGAAGACGTGCGAGGCCAGGTCTATCTCGAAATGTGGTGCCACTTCCCTGAGGAAGGATTGTTCTTCTCAAAAGGCATGATGAGACCACTGACCGGTACTACTGACTGGACAACGGTGGAGACTCCGTTCTTTCTGAAGCAGGCACAGAATCCCGACGACATAAAGCTGAATCTCGTCGTCGGCGGCAAAGGGACCGTGTGGATCGACGATATCCGGCTGTTGAAAGGAAAACTGTAACGAAAGAATGTCGCGACTGTCGGCTACAAGTGATTATGCGCCTCTCTGGTTCTTCCAGAGCAAGACGTGCAGCCGTTGGCAAAATGTAAAGCCGGTCCGTTTGCACATATCCGCAACCATCGGCGACTTGGCTAAAAGTTCGTCCCTTGTCGCCGCCTGGGGCATCAGCATCACTTTCTGCGAATCGACGTTTCCGAGCCTGCTGATTGTCTGCTCTATCTCCGGCAGGTCGGGCTCGGAATCGACCACGAATTTCAGTTGATAGTTGTAATTGTCAATCAATTCGCCGAGAACGGCCACATCGAGCCTCGAATCCTCGTGAGCCACCGCCAGTTTCACATCTTCCGGTACGGAATTGCTCAATTTCGGACTGATACTCATTAAATCGCACGGCACATCCGGGATGTACGCAATGCCTGCGGTTTCGATGGTTATATGCTTGCCGGCGGCCTTCAGCTCCCGAACCAACTGGGGCAAATCCGAATTGATCATCGGCTCGCCTCCGGTGACGACCACGAATCTGCAGGGCCATTTTTGGACTTGCTCGACTATCTCGGTGGTGCTGTACGGCCGCCCTGCTTCCTCGGCCCAGGCGTACTTTGTGTCGCACCAGCGGCAACGCAAGGGACAGCCGGCGACGCGCAGGAAGACACTGGGTACACCCGCCAGGAATCCCTCACCCTGCAAAGAGTAAAAAATCTCGCTGATTATCATTAGATTCCTCCGCCGTAGGTTGCACGTCGTACATCATACTTAGACATTCACTATTCTTCATTCGATATTCGATATTCGATTGGATCTTTCAAGCCCGCCTGGGCAAAGCCCATCAGCCTCAGTCGGCACGAGTCACATCGGCCGCAGCTTCGGCCCTGCGCGTCCGGGTCGTAACAACTGTGCGTCAGCGAATAATCGACGCCGAGCTTCGTGCCCGTCAGGATGATTTGCGCCTTTGTCATATTGATTATCGGCGTGTGGATGCAATATCGGCCGTGCCCTTCAACGACGGCTGCCGTGGCGAGGTTGGCGGTCTTCTCAAAAGCGGCGATAAACTCCGCCCGGCAATCCGGATAGCCGCTATAGTCGGTGGAATTGACGCCGATGAAGATGTCGAACGTACCCAACACTTCGGCCCAGGCCAGCGCGTAACTCAGAAATATCGTATTTCGGGCCGGCACGTACGTCGGCGGAATTTTGGTCGGATTGGCCAGGTCGGCCCCGTCCTTGGGTACGTCGATGGCCGCATCCGTCAGGGCCGAGCCGCCAAAGGCCGCCAAGTCGATATCGATCACGCGATGCTCAGCGGCCCGGAGAGATTCGGCAACTCTACGGGCAGATTCAACTTCGCACCTGTGGCGCTGGCCGTACCTGAAAGTCAGGGCATAGCACGTGAACCCATCGTTGCGCGCAATCGCCAAAGTCGTCGCCGAGTCAAGTCCCCCGCTCAGCAGCACGATCGCCTTTCTATCCGTCATCATTTGTCCCCGACTGCCGCCCTACCGCCCTTTCGGCCAGGGATACGCGTTTGAGCCCGCCGCATCTTCTACGGGTCCGGGGGGCAGCGTGTCATGCCATTTCAACAGCGTTTGCGACAATCCTTTCACAACGTCAGGGTGCTGACCGGCAACGTTGTCCAGCTCCGTCGGATCCGCCGGAATGTCATACAGCTCAACGCGGCTTCGGTCGGGATTCATCAGCAGTTTCCACTTTCCCTCACGAATGGCCAACATCGGGCTCTTGTGGGCCATATCGCCGGCAACTCGGAACCGCCACTGCCATAGGAGCGGTTGGGTGCGTTGGACCGGCTTGCCCAGTATTGCCTGGGACACGTCTTGCCCATCGGGATTCAAGTCGTCGGGCAGTCTCGCGCCGGCCAGGCTGCACACAGTAGGCAGCCAGTCCACAGCGGTAAGGATGCTCGTGTCATCCACCCTGCCGGCCGGTGTGTGGCCCGGCCAGCGGACAATGAAAGGCATACGAACACCCCCTTCGTAGATACTCCGCTTTCGCCCTCGAAACGGTCCGGTATTGCCGATGCCGCTGTGAACGGCGTTGCCGATATCGAAATCCTCGGGACCGTTGTCACTGGAGAAGGCAATAACGGTGTTCTCCGCCAGGCCCAGCTCGTCGATTCTCCGGATCAGCCGGCCGATCTGGCGGTCCAGGTCGGAAACCGAAGCATAGTAAATCTGCTTGGCGCCCTTGTAAGGGACACCGGCCGGGGCGTATCGCTGGTAGGGTTTCATCTGCTCGTCGGTCGGATGGAGAGTAGCGTGCGGCAGCAGTGTCCAGACATTGACATAAAAGGACTTGTCGCGATTGCTCTCGATAAAGTCGATAGTCTTATCAACGATTTGGGCGGTGGAGTTGGCGCGAAAGTATGGATCGTTCTGGCCTTCAAGCGCCGGGCCGCTGGAATTCGCGGTGCAATGTTTCTCAATGCCATAGTCGCCCGGACCGGGGGCCCCTTGCCCGGAGCCCAGGTGCCATTTGCCGAAGTGCCCGGTGGCGTAGCCGGCCCGCTGGAGCAGCCTTGTGACTGTATGGACGTTGGGGTCGAGCCAGTTGGGCATTCCGCGGGCTGCGTTCTGCTGGGCGGTAGCGAAATGGCCGTGAACCTTGTGTCGCGCCGGAAATTGGCCGGTCATAATGGCCGTCCGCGAGGGCGAGCAGACCGAGCCGTTGACATAGAATTGGGTGAACAGCATCCCTTTGGCGGCCAGTTCGTCGAGATTCGGTGTTTTGATCTGGCGATTGCCGTAGCAGCCCAGGTCCCCCCATCCCAAATCATCGGCGAAGATAAAGACAAAATTCGGCCGGTTCTTTCCTGCATCTGGGCCGGCGGCAAAACCGCCGGGGGGCAAAGCCGTGACTGCAACGGCGGTGCCGACAGCGGCCAGGAATTGACGCCTGCTTAAAACCTTCGCATCCGGATTCACTTTGTGTCCTCCAAAATCGCACAAGCCTTTGTTTTGCAGCAAGATCGAGTCCCAAGAAACTAACGCAACATTCTAACGAATCGTCGGCGGACTGTCAAAAGCCGCAAACGCCGATTTCCCCAGATAGTCCCGGAGCAGGTTTTCGTCCCGCGCCGTCTCTAACCGCTTGTATGAAACGAGCATTTGGATTATACTATTGGGGCAGGATTTGTAGCAGGGACCAAGAATGAATGAACGGGTCGAAATAGAATTGTTCGATAATCCACGCCCCGAGCGGGATTATTGCATAACGATCAGATGTCCGGAGTTTACGAGTGTTTGTCCTCGGACGGGCCAGCCGGACTTCGGCGAAATTGTAATCGAATATCGTCCGGACAGACTCTGTATCGAGCTCAAGAGCCTGAAACTTTATATGCAAAGTTACCGGAATAAAGGGATCTTCTACGAGACCCTCACCAACGCCATACTGGACGATTTGGCTGGCGTGTGCAAACCGCGATGGATGAAAGTGACCTCCCGGTTTACACCTCGCGGCGGCATCACCACCGAGGTCGTCGCCGAGCATAAAGCGGAGAAATAGGCAAGGGTTTTCATCTGAGGTGCGAAAATGGCGATCACATTTCACTGCGAACATTGCGGCAAGAAGATAGAAGCCGCAGACACGGCGGGCGGCAAATGGGGTAAGTGCCCGGCATGTCACAACAAACTCTATGTTCCCAGTCCGGACATTGGGGAAGAGTTGAAACTTGCCCCGGTCGATGAAAACGATCGGGAAAGAGCGAGACGGCTCATGGCCGAGACTTACAAGCTCACTCAGGACATCCTGCAGGAAAGGGACATTCCCGAGGGCCCCGCCGAACCGGCCGGGGCAATGTATGAGCTCAGTGAGCAGGAGTTGAGGAGAAATGTCATCGCGTACCTGCGACAAATGGCGGAAGGCGAATTGGACGAAGCCGAAAAAACCGCCGCGCTGATCGCCCCGTGCGGCGACAAGACGGTCCGGATTATCGACCGAATAGCGCTGAGCGAAATACCGGAGCCCGAGCTGGCCGACATCCCTCAGCAGATGCTCGCAGGTGCAATACGGGCCTTGCGGAACAGAATAAGCTGATCGGAAAGAAAATCTTTCAAGCCCCCCGGCGCGTCCGAAAAAACGCTTTCAGTCTGCAAACCACGCCCGATTTTCTCGGTCCACGCGAAAACCGAGCCAACAAAGCCCCTTCAATTTGGTGCCGGCAAAACTGTTTCCTATATTTTACGTAGAAAGATACAGGAAGCAACCTGACGAACCTCAGACCAAACTTGGAGGGAAACGTATTATGACCAGGGAGACAACAGCGGTACATGTCACCCATGAGGCGGTGGGGAAAGTCGGCGGCATCGGCGCCGTCCTGCAGGGCTTCTTCACCAGCAAACCCTATCTTGATGCAGTCCAACGCTCCATACTCGTCGGCCCCCTGTTCACGACAGAAGGCTCCGTGCACGAACGGCTGGGTGAAAACAGTGAAGTTCTCTACTCTTCGATCGACGGATTTGTAAACACCGGATACGCCCCGACTTTCCACAAGATCGAGAATTTCTACAACGCCGGCATCGTCTATGGCAGAAGAACTTTCTTTGACGAGCGCACGGGCATAAGAAGCTCGCCCGAGGTTGTGCTGGTGGATGTCAGACATGTGGACAGAAGCCCCATCAACGAGCTCAAGAGGCGGTTCTTTGAGGAATTCGGCGTCCGCAGCGACTTGTATGAAGACCTCTGGGAGTATGAGCAATACGTCCGATTGGCCCCGGTGGCCCTCGACGTGCTCCATGCCATCGGTGCCACGGAAGAGTCAACCATCATCATTTCGCATGAATTCATGGGCATGCCCACCGCCCTGGCGGCGATCCTCGAGTCCCAGTATCACTTCAAGACCATTTTCTACGCCCACGAGGTGGCCACGATGCGACAGATCGTGGAAAAGCATCCCGGGCACGATACCATGTTCTACAACGTGATTAAGAAGGCCCACGACGAGGGGCTGTACGTCAACGAAGTTTTCGGCGACCAAAGCTCGTATTTCAAACATGCTCTCGTCGAGGCCTCCAAATACTGTGATCGGATATTGGCCGTTGGGGACTACGTCGTAGATGAGTTGCGTTTTCTCGCGCCGGAATTCGAGACGGCCGACATCGATGTTGTCTATAACGGCATCCCCGCATACCCTGTCGGCGTTGCCGAGAAACTTGCCTCCAAGCAAAAACTCCAGCAATACTGCGAGAACCTTTTGTGTTACAGGCCCGATTTCGTGTTCACACACGTCACCAGGCTGGTACGCAGCAAGGGGATGTGGCGCGACTTGCGGGTGCTTGAACACATCGAGAAGGAGTTCAGGACCCAGGGTAAAACAGCCGTGCTCTTCGTCCTCTCGACTGAAGTTGCGCAGCGGCGCTGCGGGGACATCCAGGAAATGGAGTCCGCATACCACTGGCCTGTGGCGCACCGGGAGGGCTGGCCGGACCTGTCCGGAGGCGAGGCCAGTTATTATACGGCCGTACAGGAGTTCAACGCCCGAAGCAGAAACATCAAAATCGTCTTCATCAACCAGTTTGGCTTCGAGCCCAAGCGATGCGGCCACAGGATGCCGGCCGACATGCAATTCATGGACATCCGAAAGGGAACTGATGTCGAATTCGGCCAGAGCATCTATGAGCCTTTCGGAATAGCCCAGATCGAACCATTGACGTTCGGCGGTATCTGTGTCTTCAGCAGCGTCTGCGGATGTTCGGGTTTTCTGCGAGACGTGACCGGCGCAAGAGACGTCAGCAACGTCATCATCGCCGACTACACGAATCTGGAGACCCACAATCGCCCGGACATCGAAGACGTTCTGCAGATCGACCGCGCGACGCGGGACCGGATAGAGGCCAGTCAAAGCGAAAAAGTCGCGATGCAGATATGCTCGCGCCTGCCGAAAAACGAAGCGGAAATCGAAAGCATGATCCAGAGCGGCTACGAACTAGCAAGAAACATGAGCTGGGACGTGGTTGTGAACAATTACCTGCTCAAGAGCTTGCGAGAAATCCCGGAAAAGGTCCGTCTGGCGTAAGTCGCAACGGTCTTGCGCAAACGGAATTCGCCGGCCCTCGGTCTTGACGGCCCAATCGCCAGCGCCTTGACCGGCCGCGCCGGCGAGGTTAGACTGCTTGCTCGTGGGCAAGATCGTAAAAAAACCAATCATTGGAATCTTGGGTGGCATCGCCTCGGGCAAGAGCACCGTCGCGGCCGAGTTTGCCAAACTTGGCTGCAAGGTCATCAATGCCGACAAAATCGCACACGAACTCCTTGAGAAAGAAGCCGTCAAACGACAAGTCGTAGCCGCTTTCGGCCCGTCGATTCTGGACTCAAGAGCGAGAATCGACCGCAGAAGGTTGGCCGAGGTCGTCTTTGCGGACACCCGTAAACTGTCATCGCTGAACCTGATGATCCATCCTCTTGTCCTGGAGCGCGCCGAGCGGCAAATCGAGCGGTACAGCCGCCAGAATCAGGTCCGGGCTATCGTGCTGGACATGCCATTATTGGCGGAAGTGGACTGGGCAAAGCGATGTGACAGGCTCATTTTCGTCCATTGCAGCAAGAAAATAAGGGCCGAGCGGGCGAAAAAAATGGGGTTTGACAAAAATCACCTCAAAATTAGAGAAAATTTTCAGATTTCTCTGGACAATAAGGCCGGCATCGCCGATAATACCATTGAAAACAATTCTGACTTCTCGGCTTTAGTCAGACAGGTCGCTGATATTTTCACTGATCTTACGGATAATAGGTGAGCGGGGCTTTTTTGCAGATCACGCGTATCTCGTATCGCCCGTTTGTTGGAATATAGGTTTTTTTTCTTTCTACTAATCAAAGTTCAAATCTTATTGAATTCCTGCGGGAAGGTTGCCCTGTGGAATCGTACCTCTGATGCCTGCGTCAAACCAGCGCGAGTTCCACAAGGGTAACAACGATGTTTCTTAACATGAAAAAGGAGTAATGATGGCAAAAGCTGTAAAAGGCACAGGCAAAAGACGCAAAGGCGCAAAGAAGAAGGAAGTTGCAGAAGAACAGGTTTTAACAGAACCGCAAGACGAGCCTCAGCCGGGCAACGAGGTGGCAACCGGCACGGTTACGGAGGAAAAACCCGCCGATGTAGAGGCCGAGGACCAAACCTTAGCCGATCAGCAAATCGACGACGAAGAATCCACTCATGCCAAGTACGAACGGATTAAGAAAGGCAATCTGTACTTGACGGACCTCCAGAGGTTAACCGTCGCTGAGCTGCATGACCTGGCTAAGAAGGAAGGTATCACAGAATACAGCGCGTTGAAAAAGCAGGATTTGATTTTCAGAATCCTCAAGGAGCGCATTCGCCAGAACGGACTTATGTACGGCGAAGGCGTGTTGGAAGTGCTTCCGGACGGGTACGGATTCCTGCGAAACCCCGATTATAACTACCTGTCATCGTCGGACGACATCTACGTTTCACCGTCTCAGATACGCCGGTTCGGCCTTCGAACGGGCAATATCGTCTCCGGCCAAATCAGGCCCCCGAAAGACTCGGAAAAGTATTTTGCTCTTCTGCGCGTTGAAGCAATCAACTTCGAGGACCCGGACAACCTCGCGGAAAAAATCGTCTTCAGCGATTTGACACCGCTGCATCCGGAGAACCGTTTCATCCTCGAAACGTCGGCCGAAGAGCTCAACATGCGAATCATTGATTTGGTCACGCCGGTCGGCAAAGGTCAGCGCGGCCTGATCGTCGCTCCGCCAAGAACGGGCAAGACCATCCTGCTGCAGAAAATGGCGAATGCCCTGAGTACGAATCACCCCGACGTAAAACTGATCGTGTTGTTGATCGACGAGCGGCCGGAGGAAGTGACGGAAATGGAAAGAAAGACGGCCGAAGACGTCGAGGTCATCAGCTCGACGTTCGATGAGCCCGCCGCCCGCCACTGCCAGGTCGCCGAGGTCGTTATCGAAAAAGCAAAACGGCTCGTCGAGTACGGCGTCGACGTGGTAATCCTTCTGGACTCGATAACGCGTCTTGCCCGCGCGTATAACACCGAGATGCCGCACTCGGGCAGAATCCTGACCGGCGGCGTCGATGCCGGCGCCATGCAGATGCCGAAGAAATTCTTCGGTGCGGCCAGAAACATCGAAGAAGGCGGGTCGCTGACCATTTTCGCAACCGCCCTGATCGACACCGGTTCAAAAATGGACGAGGTCATCTTTGAAGAGTTCAAGGCGACCGGTAACATGGAGCTGCACCTCGACAGGCGCCTGGTGGACCGAAGGACGTGGCCCGCGATTGACATCAGCCGAAGCGGAACCAGACGGGAAGAGCTGCTGCTCGATCCGAAAGAGCTTCAGCTCGTGTATCGGCTCCGAAGGGTCCTGAGCGAGCTGAACCCGGTTGAAGCCGTCGAGCTGCTGAAAAGCAGGCTCACGAAAACCCGCTCAAACGCAGAGTTCCTGATGACGATGAACCTCGATTAGGCTTGACGGCAAACAAGATCATCGGTCACAGAAGCAGACAGCGACACCCGATTTTGTGTCGAATTGTATGCTTTACATTATTGTTCGCGTTGATTAGGATAAGATTCCGGCGACCGTGTTGTGCCGGAATTTTTTATGGGTCACAGTCAAAAACGGATACGTCATGGGTGAGCAACTCTCGAAAACGTATGAGCCTAAAGCCATCGAGCAACAGGCGAACGAGATATGGTCTTCGCATCCGTATTTTCACGCCGACGCCGACGGGGCGGAGCGAAAAGCCTACACTATCGTCATCCCGCCGCCGAACGTGACGGCGCCGCTGCACCTGGGTCACGCCCTGAACAACACGTTGCAGGACATTTTGATCCGCTTCCGCCGGATGCAGAACTACAGCACCCTGTGGATGCCGGGCACCGACCACGCGGGCATTGCCACCCAAACGGTCGTCGAGAAGCGCATACTCTCGGAAGAGGGAAAACGCAGAACTGACTTCGAGCGGGAGGACTTCGTCGCGCGCGTGCAGGCGTGGAAGGACGAGTACGAGGCCCGCATTATCAGTCAGTTGAAGGCGATGGGCTGCTCGTGCGACTGGGCACGGACGCGATTCACCATGGACGAGGTGTGTGCCAAAGCCGTGCGAAGTGCGTTTTTCAAGCTGTTCAAGGACGGGCTGATCTATCGC
The DNA here is from genome assembly GCA_035529475.1 of Sedimentisphaerales bacterium. Lineage (GTDB taxonomy): Bacteria > Planctomycetota > Phycisphaerae > Sedimentisphaerales > Anaerobacaceae. The sequence goes on from DATKWR010000451.1 coordinate 10,193, forward strand.
GGAAAAAGGCTGGTCAACTGGGACCCGGCCACGCAAACCGTCTTGGCCGACGACGAAGTCGAGCACGAAACCGTGCAGGGACATTTCTGGTATTTGCGGTACCCGCTTGTCGAGCCTGCTGTAGTGGGTCCCTCGCATGAGAGTGCTCCTCGTGGCGAGGGCGTCCCGCCCTTGCGTCCCGAGAGCGTCTCGCTCTCGGAACCAACCGACGAGATCGTCCAGCGTCAGGAGCATAACCTCCCGCATTGGACAAAGCAGGGTGCCACTTACGCCGTCACCTTCCGCCTGGCCGACAGCCTTCCCCCACACGTTCTGCAGGCGTGGAGACAGCAGCGCGAAGAGATCGTCCAGCGAGCTCAGGAACAGGGCCGGTCGTTGACGGCGCACGAGGAACGAGAACTACACCGGCTGTACACTGCTCGAATCGAAGCGTTCCTCGACTCGGGTCAGGGCGCTTGTCACCTGGCCAAACCCGAGATCGCTTCGTTGGTTCAAGAGGCTCTGCTGCACTTCGATGATCAGCGGTATGATTTGATCGTCTGGTGCATTATGCCCAACCACGTTCATGTGATCGTGCGTCCCTTCGAGGGCTATGACCTGGCCGGCATCCTGCACAGTTGGAAGTCTTTCACGGCCAAGCAAGCAAACAAATTATTGGGAGTGACCGGGGCCTTCTGGCAGGAGGAGTACTACGACCACCTCATTCGGGACGAGGAGGATTTCAACGGTCACTTGAGCTATCTGTTGCAGAACCCGCAGACGGCCAGGCTGGAGGCTTGGCCTTGGGTGGGATCGAAACCGCAAGGTCAGCTACAGCGGTTGCACGGGCAAGATGCCCGTGAGACGCAAGGGCGGGACGCCCTCGCCACAAGCAACACGTGCACCACTATTACGCACGTCACGGTTGCGACGACGCGGCCTGAAACAATGCTCGGCGATACCGCCGTGGCGATGAACCCGAATGATCCGCGTGCGCCGTATCTGGTCGGCAGGAAGGTCAAGCTGCCGATTGTCGGACGCATTATTCCGATTATCGCCGACGAGCACGTCGTCCTGCCCGATCCGAACAGCGAAGACGAGAAGGCCCGATTCTCTACCGGCTTTTTGAAAGTCACGCCGGCTCATGACCCGGATGACTGGGAGATTGGGCAAAGGCACGGTCTGGACGTCATCAACGTCATGGCGCCGGATGGCTCGATCAGCGACAAGCACGGCTGGACGGACGCTGGACAGCCGGAAGCCCAGAGCCTGCTCGGAATGGACCGCTTTGAGGCCCGCGAGGCTATAGTCGAGTGGTTCAGGCAGGAGAGTCTATTAGAGGATGTTCGGCCATACAGTCATGAGGTTGGGCATAGCTATCGCAGTCACGTGCCGATTGAGCCGTACCTGTCGGACCAATGGTATATCGCCGTCAAGAAGCCTATCGAGCATCTGAAAGAGAAATTTGGCGAGGGCCTTATCGAGGGCACGGATGTGCCGGTAAATTCTTTAGCCGGCCTGGCGATCAAACCGTTGCTCGACGGACGTCTGCGATTCATCCCGGAACGCTACGCCAAAACCTACAAGACCTGGCTGGAGAACCTCCGTGATTGGCCCATCAGCCGCCAACTTTGGTGGGGACATCGGATACCAATCTGGAAAGGAGTATCTGACGACCATTTCATAGCGCCGTGGAACGGAGTGGATTCTATTCCCAAGGGCACAGACTCCTATGGCGAGTCAGTGGGTGTAGATATCAACGGGCAGTTCGAAGCCGCTTCTCAATATCGTGAGGAAGAGGGCGTCCGATATGCCTATGTTTGCCCTACTCCTGGTCAGCCCGAAGCGGAGAGACTACTGGAACAGAGTGGATACGTTCAAGACGGGGATGTTCTGGATACGTGGTTTTCGTCGGCGTTGTGGCCGTTCAGCACTTTGGGCTGGCCCGATGAGAGTCCCGACCTTAAGACGTTCTATCCCGGAGACGTGCTTTGTACGGCCAGAGAAATTATCACGCTGTGGGTGTCGCGGATGGTGATGATGGGCCAGTATTGTGCGGGCGATATCCCGTTCCGCGACGTATATATTCACGCAATGATTCAGGATGGCGAAGGCCGCAAGATGTCCAAGAGTCTGGGCAACGGCATCGACCCCCTCGTGGCCATCGACAGCCATGGGGCCGACGCGATGCGTTTCACGTTGGCCAGCATGACCACAGACACGCAGGATATCCGGATGCCTGTGGCATCCATGACGCTGCCCGACGGGCGCCAGGCCAATACCTCGCCCAAGTTCGAT
>DATKWR010000452.1:0-2756 GCA_035529475.1 Sedimentisphaerales bacterium
AAGCTGCCACCTGTGCGGCCCCGTAAGCGGGCTCTTGTGTTTTCTCATCAGTGCTTTGGTGTCCCGCTTGCCCTTCGGGTACCTGAACGCGGCGTTTCCCGACAGCAAGTTGTTCTACAAACTCTACAAGGGACAACTGACCTTCCTGCGAAAGGTCCTGATCGTGGGAGAGAAATGAACCGAGTCGGAGAACTCCGCCGGCCGCCCGGCATGTTCGATATCGTATGACCAGCCGCAGCAAACAAATAGTCAAGCTTATCCTGAGAATTCTGATCACCACGGCGCTGCTGTTCTGGGCCTTCAGCCAGATTGACCTGGGGCAATTCCGGGACGCCGTCAGGACGGCGAAGTGGCAATTCCTGGTCGCCGTCTGGGGGCTGACGGCCATACTCTTCTACATCCGGTCGGTCAAAATGCAGTTCGTTCTCAAGAGGCAGGACTGCCGCGTCGGCATCGGAACGATCTTCGGCGCCACCACCATGACGGCGCTCTACAGCCTGATCCTGCCGGGCATACTCAGCACCGGGGTCAAATGGTACGTTCTCAAGAGAAGCACGGGCAAAGGCAGCAACGTATTCAGCAGTATGGTGTATAACCAGCTTTCAACAATGATCGTACTGACGGTGTTCGGGCTGGCCGCGTTGATGATTTCAAACCCGACGCCGCTTCTCATACCCGGCGCAAAGAGTCAATGGCTGCTGCCGGCCGTTTGCGGCGCGTTGCTGATCGCGGTGTTAGCGCTCACCCTGCTGCTGCTCAATAGCCGGACGGGCGGTCGTATCATCCGGTTTTTCAAGCGTCTGCTCAGGCCCCTGCCCGAAAGAATTCGCAAAAAAATAGCGGACATACTCGATCAGATTGCGGTCTTTCAGGCCGCCGGGTGGCGGTTTCATTTTATTTTCACGCTCATAACCATTGCGGATACTCTGGTCGGCGGCGTTGTGACCTACGTGCTCGCCGCCCGAACGGCAAGTATCGTCGCGCCCGTGTCGGCATTCGTATGGCTCTGCGCGCTGATCTATGTTCTGGGCCGAATGCCAATCTCTATAGCCAACCTCGGCGTCCGAGAAGTCACGCTGGTAGGCTTCCTGGCCGTCTATGGCGTGGGAAAGCCGGCCGCCATGCTGATGTCGATGATCCTGTTCTCCTCGCTGGTCTTTATGGCAATAGTCGGTGCGGCATATCAACTATTCTGGACCCTCACGGCGAAGAAATCGTATCGAGAGCCGGATGAACGGGCACTGTAATCTAAGATCCTCGATTTTCGATTCTCAATCGGCAATCCTCTGCTCTTATTCTTCTGCGACTTCGAATAGCAAAAATGAAGCCGATAAATCCGGGGGCAACTCCACTTTACGGAGCCAATCCGGGATCATATCTTTACACAGCCTTTGATAGAAAGTGGATGCCTGTTCCGGTTTGGAGTAAAATTGGGATTCGCTGGATGTGGGGCGAAGCACGATCATATCAATGCTTCGCTTGCGTATAAGCTCAAGAGCCTCCCGATCGGTACCCGCCGTCATGATGTCGTAAGTGTCGAGGATTCCGAGCTGGTTCCGCTGGTAGGGTGTTCCGATCACTTCGTGCCGGGTCCGATAGAGAATTTCGGCGCCTTCAAACAGGTCAGCGAGAATACGAAGCTGCCGCCCTTGCCATTGGTCCTCTGTGTTGAGGTACTCGCAGAAGGGCCTCATGCGGGTTTCGGGATGCGGCTTGGCGCCCTTGTTCAGGAGCGCCTCCGTCGCTATGCCCAGAGACAAAGGCCCGAACACGAAGAACAGCTTGATAAGAACGTTTCTGATCGCCTTTAAGAGCTCGTTCTTTTGGATCTGCCGCCAGGCGAGAACTCTGTTCATCAGGCCGGTCATCGGCACGACGATTACCGTTTGCGCGTAGTACGCCCAGCGAGCGTACTGAAAGATTGCCACCGAGCCAAAGAGAACGACCGCGAGAAATATATAGACCCAGCCGCCGTGTTCCCTGCCCTGGTCTCTGCGAAATAGCAGATATGCGAAAAAAGGCAGAGACACCACGATGGACGCCACAAGCTGAACCAATACAATCAAGGAATCCGACTTGGATATAAGAGGTATGGCTTCAGAGACTCTTTGCAGCCATATCGGAACCAGGCGAGGATCCATATCCGCAAATGGACCTTGGTAGAATCTTGGGAACAAGAGCAGCATTGCCAGAGCGAGAAAGGACACACACATCGGAATGGACAGCAAACGGTTTGTCCCCGTGCGAAACACTCGCGTGTGGCGATTCAGGACAGAAATGGCGATCCACAACAGGGCGATGACGCCGAAGAGACTGAAATGGACAATGGACAGGCGGTCATACTCCTCGGCAAGCAGAGTGCGCCGGGACCGCTCGATGAGCAGGCTGAACCCGATCCCGGCGAATAGAGAGATGGCGTAGTGCAGATTCTTTCCTGAGAAGTCACCGTTTTTCAAAACCCACAGTGCACCCAGCACTGCAAGGGTGATGCCAATCGGAACCATCGATTCGACATTTGTCCACATAGCCAGTGCACTGACCATCCCGGCCATATAACAGAGGCGAACGTCAAGAGGCTTGAGGATCATGCGAAGCGTCAGACCGATGGAGAGGGCAAAGAGGAAGATCAGCAGGGTTTGGTGGTCCGGCCGGCCGGGCTGAAAACAGGCCCACAACGTCGTTTGGCCGAGGTAGAGGAAGCCAACCGCCAGCGAGCCCTTCCTGCTTAGGATGGGCCTCGTGGCCCATTGAAGGGC
>DATKWR010000453.1:0-4992 GCA_035529475.1 Sedimentisphaerales bacterium
CCCCCTGGTGGATGCACCGTGGTTGGAGAAACAGCTCAATCGCCCTGACATCCGAATTCTCGACCTTCGGTCCCAACCTGAATACAACTTGAGCCATATTCAGAACTCTATTGCCCTCAACATAGAGAACCTCAGGACAAACATCGACGGAGTCGGCTCGATGCTTCAACCCGCCGACATGCTGGCCAGGCACATGTCGGCAATGGGCATTCGACCTGTCGATACCGTAGTCATTCTTTATGGCGATAAGACTCAGGATGCCACTTTGGTGGGGATTGCACTGGAGCGGCTCGGGCACACCTCATACAGAATTGTCAATGGAGGTTTCGCCGCATGGACACTCGCACAAAAGCCGATTGTTTCGGATCTGCCGGTCGTGGTCACATCTGACTATCCTGCGACTGGCAGTGACAAGTTCTCGGTGGACTACAGAACTGTCTTGGAGTACGTGCAGTCCAATAGAGGGATGATCCTGGATGTCCGCCCCGCGGATTACTACATGGGCGTCAAATCCGATGAAGCTCGTGCCGGCCACATTCCCGGAGCCATCAACCGCCCATACACGGAAGACTTGGTGAAAGTCAATGAAATCCCGCAGTTCAAACCTGTCGAGGAACTGGCGAAGGCCTACGCCCAGATCATACCCTCCAAGGATTCTACCGTGATTATTCACTGTCGGACTGGCCATCAGGCCAGCCAGACGTTCTTCGTGCTGAAACGACTCCTGGATTACAGGAATGTTCTGTGGTTCGATGCTGGATGGAGTCAATGGGCGGCGAGAAAGGAATTGCCCGTTGAGTAATCAATAGTCCGTGCCGTTGACACACTCCGTAATGAAGCCGTTCTACTTTCCTTCCTTCCTGCTCGGATTTTTCCTGGTCTCCGCATTGACGTGCCGGGCCGGGGTCTGGCCAATGAGCAGGCTGCGGCGTGTGGACAGCAAAAGGTCGCGGGCGAGTACCCCTGTTGAAAGCGCATTCCCATCTTCGCGAGACGATCGATATGGGGCGTTTGATAGTAGTCGCTTCGCGTTCGCATGTCATTGGGGTCCATCAGAACGGACGAGCCGACCCCACTCTGGTCGTCCGTCAGAATCACCACGAAATTCGGAGACTGCCGCTCGGTGTCTTCTGCATGAAGTGCGCGAGTCATCATGACTCCGCACGCAGCGGTACCAAGCGACCTCAAGAAAGAACGTCGCGACAAGTAGTACGTCATGTTCATCCCTCCATAGGGAGTGCAGATGTCGTTTCTTCAACGTTGCACAATAACGGGGCCACACCAAACGAGTTGGTGTAAGCCCCGAATTGATAAAGTCGATTGCTGTTTGCGCCGGCTCGAGACTACGGAGCGGACCGGCCCACGCCGATGTCGTCAAAAAATACGGTGCCGGAACCGCCGGCCTTCAAATTATTCTTGTCGCCAAAGCCGATAGCAAGGCTGTCAACGTTCCTCAGGTCCACTCCCTGATCGGCAAACTTCTGCAGGGCGATGACCCACTTTGTCCAGGCATCGGTCGTCGCCGCGCCGGGATCATCGTGGTACACCGCCGCAGGCGCGCCTGTGCTGTTGGCGATCGCCACATACATGGGTTCAGGATCGTTGCTGGTAATGCCTATGTCCTGGGATTGCCATTGCCCCGTGACTGCACCGGTCGTACCGATCCCGGAGAACACGGCGGTACACGTTTGCTCGGGATTGTTGCTGGACAACGCAAGTCCGATGAAAACAACAGCATCCATCTGGACGGCAGCGTTTGATCCAAGGCTGGCATCATTTACAGGTACAAAAGTAATCCCGTCGGCTGAATGGGAGGCCGTAAACAGACCTGAAATATCACGCTCCAGTTTCACCCAGTGCGGGACCGCCAGGTTGTTATCCACAGAATTTATGCTTTCTCCGGCTGTTTCGGCTCGACGGCGGAATCTGATGCCACCATCAGGTCTGGAGAATACCATCGCGTATTTGGAATCCGGGGTAAGCGTTTCGCGAATCATGACACCCGCCTTGGCGCTGGTCGATGTCTCTGTAACGCTCTCGACCTTCACTACAATAGAGCCGGGGCCGGAAAGCTGCTTGTAAACGTAATGGAAACTATCGCTCGGGTCGGCGATATTGTCGCTGCGCGCGGTCATCGTATAGGTTCCCACGGGCCCTTCAGTGAAGGTGCTGAAGGATGAGGGACGCCCCCTGAACCACAGCGCCAATTCTTCAGCGCCCCTGACGGTCCAATCTCGCTGGGAACTGAGCGTCATGGCGGCCTCGGAGAACTTCATGTTAGTGTCATAGAAATACGGCATTGACTGGACGCCGGCGTGGACGATATTCTGCTCGGCATAGGGCGGAAGGTCGTTGCCGACCAAAGCTCCGTTTGTCAGAGTTTCAAAGCCGTCGATCCACGCCTCGAATATCCTGTTGCTCTCGGGGTCAGGGGGGTCAACGTCATTGTAGGACTCGAAGTCATCTACGACCAGGTACTGCTGTGCCGTGAAGCTCCAGATGTCACCCTGCCATACAGAGGGTATCTCGGCCTCATTGACCTCATCGACCCGCCAATAGTAGGTCGTGCCCAAATCGAGGGCCAATGGACCGTAGCTGGTTTCGGCCATCGTAGCAACCGGAGCCGTACCGTCCATTACAGCCTGCTCGTCAGAGCTGAAGTACACATCATGCTTCGCGGCTTGCCTTCCCGGCTGCCAGCCAAGGAATAAGTCCAGATCCACCTCTTTCGCTCCGGAGTCGGGGTCGGGTTCTCCTGCATGGACCGGTATGTAGAAGAAGCGCACCTCGCTGAGGCCAAATTGGTTGAAAATGCCTCCCCAGTTGCTGTTGGCGGTGAGCCTGACGTGCTTTGCGGCTACGCCGCCAAAATCAATAGTGGTATCGTGCGCATAGTCGGGCGCACCCGGCGCTCGGGCGAATTCGTGAGTAGTCCCCAGCGTCATAAAATCGATCCCGTTGGCTGAGTACTCAATGGTAACATCTTTGAACCCAAACCCGATCAGCGACTCCAGACTATCGTTGGAGTTCCAAACCCACATCTCATGCAGTTTGTAGGCTCTGTCGAATTCGTATTCGATCCATGTCGGTTGGGCTCCATCCCGGCCGCTCAGCCACATTTTGCCCACGCTGTCACTACCATGCAACAAACCACTGTCATCAAGCCCGGAGCCGTTCACGGTATTTTGAGCTTCTTTACCTCCTTCACTGCTCGAAGCCGCAGCAATAATGTTTTCGATGGGATAGGCGAATAGCTCGACGGTAAAACTCCAGACGTCACCTTTATGGATCGTAGCACCGTTAGCCTCAACTTCATCAACCCGCCAGTAGTAAGTCTCAGCGAGTGCGAGACGCTCGGGGACAGCATAGGCATTGGTGTCGATGCGGCCCTGATAGACAGCCCCCGGGTCCACTGTTGTCGTGGCATTGGTCACATCGCCAAAACTCGTTCCCAAATACACATCGTGCTTATCGGCACCGGTTCCCGGTTTCCAGCTAAGGACCGCATCACGAGGTACGTCACTTTTCTCGTTGTCGGGATATGGCTCGGAGGCTGACGGGCCGCCGATGGCCGATACGGTAGTGACGCCGGTCACTGGATCAAATGTTGTCGACACGGTTCCTTCGCCACCGTAGCCGATGACTATGCCCTCACTGATGAAAGCCTCGATAACCGAAACCTGATTGCCAGCCAGGGTAATGACGCCCCCCGATATGTCTATTCGGGCGGTGTCGGGCACGCCGTCGTTGGCATACGCGGTAATGCCGGGGTTGCCACCCAGGTCAATAGTCCCGCCACTGAGGTAGATCGTAGCGGTAGCATCGAACCTATAGGCCAGCCGCAACTCAGCATCACAGCGTAGGTAACCACCGCTCATATTGAGGGTGCCGAAGCCATGCCGCCCAAGTTCTATGAGTTGCGTTACAGTGATGCTTGTCGTCTCGCCGCTGACATTGAGTATTCCTACTGCCTGTCCGGTGCCATCGTTCGACTTACGCCCGATACGCATTTCGCCGGCTACGTTCAGTGTTGCCCCGCCGGTTACCGTCAGTTCGCCCTGGAAGTTGGCGGTGTAGCCAATTCTGAGTTCTCCGATGCTGGCCGTGCCTCCGTCAATGACAGGCCATGTGAGCGGGTTAGACGAATCTATCGTGGCGGTATCTCCGGCGGCGGGTGCAACGCCGCCCCAGTTTGCCGCATTGTACCAGTCGCTGCTGACTGCGCCCGTCCAGTCGGCCGACAAGCTGCCAGCAAATCCCATAAGTACTGTAAAGATGACAAAATACGTCCACTTTCCAAGCATGGTACTCTCCTTCCTAATAAACTGTTGCGTTTGCTCCGCCCGCCAGAGTCTCAGTTTCTCGCCCGCCACCCATATGAAGCTAAAATACGAGCGGCTATCGGCAAAACAGACCCCATTCGCCAATCATGCAAATGCCAGAACTCGTTTTTTATGTTTCTTATAAGACTTTACCACACTTGCCCCCTGATGTCAAGGCCAAAAATGGCCCGAACCAGGCAGTCACAGAGGCGATTCCGGCTCACGACTTGACATCAAGGCCAGCGAAAACATGCCGAACCCCTCCTCATGCAGCAGGAATGCTTTGGCTTCAGGAGCGTCCTCATCCTTCCATCCGTAGAAGAGGAGCATCCCGTCCACAACGCTTCCATCGGGTCTTGTAACCGGCTGAATGTTGTTGTATTTCCAACCCGGATATCCGGACTCCTCGGGCGTCAGGTCCCGCTGCTTTTCCCATGCGTTTCCCTTGTCGGCAGAGACCCATTCTTCGATATTTCCCCCTCCATATCCGTCCATATAGCCGCCCGTATTGAGGTATCCGTCGCCGACGATCAGATAGGCGTGCAGTGTGCCGTCTTTGTCCCGTGCCAAATAGCAGCTATTCCATTGATGGTTGGAGCGGGTGATAGCCGTCTGCTTCCATTTTCCATCCGCCCGTCTGACGTAATAGTACTGGTGGTCCTCGAGCGTG
>DATKWR010000454.1:0-5949 GCA_035529475.1 Sedimentisphaerales bacterium
GAGGCGTGCTCGAATGAAAACACTACGTTGTGTTTACACGGGTCGGACCGTTGCCGCTCGAAGTCTTAGCGTCCAGGTCTATTGGCCGATTAAGTGACGTATCCTCGCTTGTCTGAAAGCAACCGGGGCCCATACCGAGTCAATCAGCATGGGCCCCGAAATCACCAAATCACGATTCACGTCTTCAGTTAAAATGGTCTTGGCTCATAAGGAACCACTCACGGACGATACAGCCGGATATCGTCGATATACACCGTGCCCGTACCACCGGCCACCGTCGTGTTGCCCGGCGTGCCGAAGCCAATCGTAACACTGGTTACGCTGGCCAGGCTCGTGCCCTGGGCGGTGAACGTCGATAGCGGGATCACCCACTCGGTGTACGTGGTTACCTGAGCCGCATTCACGTTCGTATGATATACCGGCGCCTTGCCATTGATCGACACATACATCCGCTCGGCGGCGTTGCCCGTATCGCCGCGGAACCATAACGACAGGTTCGCAACACTTTGCCGCGTCCAGTTACGGGTGGTGCCCGTCAACGCCATAGTTGCCTCAGAGTATTTCCCATTGTTGTCGTACAGCACCGGCATTGCCTGAGCACCCGTGTGAACGTAAGGCGCCCTGGTCTCGGCAAAAGGAGGATTCAGATTGCCAACCTGGGCTCCGTTAGTTGCGGTTCCGTAACCGTCGATCCACGTCAGATAGATCCTGTTGCTTCCGGCTTCGCCTTCGTTGAGGTCATTGTAGGACTCGAAATCGTCCACGGTCAGGAAATCCCCTACCGCGAAATTCCAGACCATGCCTTTGCTGATTGTACCGTCGGCAGCCACTTCATCGATGCGCCAGTAATACGGCCCCGTACCCCACGCGAGCCCTTCCGGAGGCGTATAGCTGGTGGCTGTCTGACGGCCTCGATAGATGCCCGTGGTATCGGACGCCCCGACGTCGCTGACCGCCAACTCGTCGGTGCCGAAATATACGTCGTGCCGCGTGGCATTTTCTCCGGCCGACCAGCTAATCGGCGGTACGTGTTCGACGTCCGGCGTGGTACCATTCGCCGGCCGCGGGCTGTGGGCAAGAGCCACGTCGCCCTTGAAGACCGTCGCTATCTCCTCGGCCGTCAGCGCTCTGATCCAGAACCGGGCGTCATCCACGAGACCTTTGTATTCGTCGCTCGGACCGCTGTCCCACTCCTGGCCTATGGACCAGCGTGTCTCCTCGGCCATGTCGTCATCAGCAGTATCCTCCTTGCGAAGAACTCCATCGACGTAAATCCGGGACGTGAAGCTATCGCTGACGTAGGTCAACATATGCCACCGGTTATCGGCGACAGAGGGGGGGTACTCCGCAGTGGCCGCCGCTTCTTGATACGGATTCCCATTCTGGATACCAAAAAGGAACTCGTGACTGCTATCCGTGTTCGATCCAAGCAATACGTCGAGATCCGCCGTATTGTCGGTTTTGACCCATATACTAAACGTAAAAGTGTAGGTCTGCATCATCGGGACGATACTGTTGATCGAGATATAGTCGTCACTTCCGTCCAGTTCCAGCCCGCCGCCAATGACCCCGGCTGTCCATATCGGACCATTATCGCCGTTGTTCGTGCCGATGAGACCATGATGGCCATAGCCGGACGAATCATAGGCGATATAGCCCTGGCCTTCGTCAAGCTTCCACCAGCCGATAAGAGTGGGATCCTCGCGCGTCCTGAGACTCCAGACTTCGCCCGTATGCTTGGTCGTGCCATCGGCCTCGACCTCATCGATCCGCCAGTAGTAGTTGGTGCCATTCCTAAGGTCCTCGGGATCGTAGGTTTCGCCCGACTGGTTGCCCTTGAACGTGCCGCCCGTACCGGCAGCCACATTGGCTCGGCTGGTGCCGAAGTACACATCGTGTGTAACCGCACTGACGCCGGGACCCCAGCTCAGGATCACATCGGGCAGCGCCATTTTGTCACCGTCAGGGGGGTTCGGGCTGTGGGCGGTAGCACCAACCGCCGTAAAGCTCCAGAGCTCGCCCGTGTGAATCGTAGTTCCGTCCGCCTCGACCTCATCGACCCGCCAGTAGTAGGTCGCCCCCGGAGTAAAGCCGGCAGCGTACCAGTACATCGGGTACGGCACACGGTCCAGAAGGTCGGCAGGTCCCAAGTCAGGATTGGCGCTCAAGTACACCTCGTGAAACGCGGCAGTAGATCCCTTCGTCCACTGCAGAAGCGGTGCGCGCCCACTTATCCCGCCATCCGAGGGGTTCGGGTCCGTAGCCGCGATGATCGTATATTCTATATGCAGCAGAGGCGCATAGGCATTGTCCCCTTCAAAGGCCTCGGCCTCTCGGCACCCCTGGGAGGGATTGGCCGGGTTGTCTTTGAGGATGATGACTATCGCATTGCCCGCGGCCCAACCGTCCTGGTTGATGATCTCCTGGACGACACGCGAGACATCGGGAGTCCGTTGAGCCAACGATCTTCCCTGGAAGACCCCCCACACCGGTACGTCCCACACGACCGAGGCCGTTGTGGCAGGCCTGGAACTGATGTTGGGGTTCGCTGAACTAAAATCAACTGGATCGGGACTTAGCTGGCCCCCGACGAGAAGTGACACGGGGAGGGTATGGTAGTCGTTGTCCTTATCATCGACGGCGAACTGCACGTATGCCTTCGTGATTGCAGAACCCTTGGGAATATCTACACCCGGGAATCGAAGAGCCACAATCTGTAGGCTGGTCGCTGAGGCGGCGCCTTCGTGGCCCAACTCCAGGTCGCTGCTGCCTCGATCCATACCGCCGCCGGCGACCTCCTCCTCGGCATCATCATACCCGGCGACGATTCGGAGATCCAGACTCAAGGCGCCGAACGCCGTGTTTGTGTCGGCCACCGCCAGCACCAATACAAAGGATGTTAGAAAAATCAACTTCTTACACATGAAATTCCTCCTTTCAAAAGGTCATAGGCTTGTGCTCTGTCCTCTCAGTACCCTGTCTGTGTTTGCTGCGCAAAGCTGTCGTCACCCCGATCTCACCTCCTTTCTCCAACTGCGCAATGTGAGCCGTCAATTCAAAGACAGAACACCCGTACTTTAATGGTAAACCTCACACGGCAAGATTCATCCCCTGGGGCTCATGCACCCTTTAGAGACTATCATAGCCGTCGTGTCGTGGCACTATTGAGAAGCGGGAATGCAGGTGGATTCAACAGGTCGTTGTTCGCTCGGAGCACATTCTGCACCCGACACCACTTCATCACCTCTATTCTTTATATCACATCGGCCTTCATCTTGTCAAGGAAAGAACCAGGGTAATTGCATTTAAGTTCAAATCGCCGTTCCCGGCCCCGCAAGTAGGTTTCCTACTCCCATCGCCTTGCATTTCTTCGCCGTATCTGCTATAATGTTACCGTTCCCGATTGAAGGTGGACGGGAATCGTCAAGACTGCTGACGGTAGTCGTCGGCAGCGAACTATCTGAGAAACATCGGTTGAGTTCGGGCAAACTGAACTTCGGGAGGTTGTCATGATGCCAAGTAAAATCACCAGGCGGCAGCTTATTGGGACCGGCGCAGCCGGGCTTTGTGCGCTGGCGCTCGGCAGTCCCACACGCAGTTACGCACAAGCAGCGAAGCAAAAGAAAAGACCCAACGTGCTGATCATCACCACCGACCAGCAGCGCGTAGATGCGATGAGTGCGGTGGGGAACAAGTGGGTCAAGACCCCGAACATGGATTCGCTCGTGGCCAATGGGGTTTATTTCACAAATTCGTATACTCCGTATCCGCTGTGCAGTCCGGCGAGGGCGGCGCTGCACACCAGCCGAATGCCGCATGAGATCGGCGTGGACCGCAACAACCTGCCGGTCGATCCGGCGATTCCGCTATCCGGCCATATTTTCCGCGAGGCCGGCTATGACACCGGCTACGCCGGCAAGTGGCACTGCCCGGAAACATATCCGACCAGCGGTATCGCCGGCTACGAGGTCCTGAACACCACCACGCGGACGGGCAAGCTGGCGCAAGCCGTGGACGAGGCGACGATGAACGCGGCGATCCAGTTCATTGGTCGCAAACGCGAGAAGCCATTCCTGGCCGTGGTTTCGTTTATCAATCCGCACGACATCTGCCTGCCCGCGGGCGGAGACAGCCCGATCCTGGACCAGGTATGGAATCGGTATCAGCCGCCGGCCGGGGCCGAGATCCCGCCGCTGCCGGCCAACTTCGACAAGACCGAGGGGGCACCCGAAGGGTTCAGCCGCAAGGCCCTGCACGACGACTGGGACGAGAATCAATGGCGCAGGTACATCTACGCCTACTACCGCATGATGGAGGACGTGGACCGGCAGGTCGGGCAGGTGCTTCAGTCGCTGCGTCAGACCGGGCAGGAAGATAATACACTCATCATATTCACCAGCGACCACGGCGAGGGCCTGGCGTCGCATCGGTGGACCGGCAAGATGATGTACTATGAAGAGGAAGCCGCCGTGCCGCTGATCGTGAGCTGGAAGGGCGTGACCCCGGCCGGGCGCATCGACCGCGAGCACCTGGCTTCGGCGCTGGACGTGCTGCCGACGATCTGCGACTACGCCGGCGTGAAGAGCCAAGCGGTGATGCGCGGGCAGAGCCTGCGACCGGTCATCGAGAAGCCGCAACAGGCCGGGCATGAGTACGTCGTCTCGGAAATGGCAGGCGGCCAGGCCCGCAGCTTCATGGTGCGAACCAAACGGTACAAGTACATGGTATTCCCCGGGGCGGCCGGGCAGAAGCTGGAGATGCTCTTCGACATGCCGGCGGACCCGGGCGAAATGAAGAACATAGCCGGGCAGCCGGCGTTGGCCAAGGAGCTGGAGCGGCATCGCAAAATGCTGGCGCAGTGGAACAAGCTTGCCGAAGAGGACAAGCACCCGGCCAAACCGGCGCCCAAGACCCAGAAGAGCAAAACACAGCAGAAGAACAAAAAGAAGTAGCAACGGTAAGCTGCTTTACCATGAAGACAAATTGCGCGGATGTGGGATTGTGCCGAAAAACGGACTTGGGACAATTCGGACATGTCAGATGTTCAGCGCCGGCGTGCTGATCGGGGCGATGATTTGCGCGCCCGGCACAGCCGCCAGTCCGGCAGACACGCTCAGGTTCACTTCAACCGCGGACGGGCAATACGCATTCGACACCGGCGTACTTCGCGGAGAACTCCGGCAGAGTGACAAAACCCTCGGTTTGACATCGGTGGTACATGTCCCTTCGGGAACAAGGCTGGATGGGGCATACGGCATCTTCAGCTACTACCGCGTCTTTACCGCAGACAAGCGCCATGGACGCGCTGCGTGGGAGTGGCCATGCGTCTCGAAGCTGCTGCCTGATGGAGCAGTTCAGATTTTCTGGCCGGCAGAGGACGAACGACCCATCGAAATGAGCGCGACTTACCGCATAGCCGGTCCGAGCACGATTGATCTGGAGACGGTTGTCAAAACTCAGAAGGACCTGCCTCAATTCGAGGTGTTCCTTGCGTCCTATTTTCGTGAGACTCTTCCCGTGCCTTGCGTGTACGTGGGAGAAAATCCCGAAGCGGACGGCAAACCGGGTTTCATGACGGCCAGGAAATCTCTGGGCAACTGGCAGATGTTCCCCAAAGATAGCCAGGTCTTGCCCATCATCCGCGACGGCCGCTGGCAGAAGGAACCGAACCCGGTGCAGTGGACGATTATGCCTTTCATGGCGGCGCCGGTCGGCGTTCGGCGCAGCGCCGCAGGGGATCTGACGGCCGTCCTGATGGCACCGCGGCAGGATTGCTTTGCCATATCCACCCCCTACGAGGGAGAGGGGCATTATTCGCTGTATATGTCACTGTTCGGTCGGGACATAAAAGCCGGACAGAAGGCCAAAGCCCGCTCTCGACTGGTTATCACCGCCAACGGCTCGAATGATCGGGTTCTGGATCTGTACAAAGAATATGCAGAGGGAGTT
>DATKWR010000455.1:0-8046 GCA_035529475.1 Sedimentisphaerales bacterium
GGCCAGAAGATGAGCAAGTCGCGCGGCAACGTGGTCAATCCCGATAAGGTGATTGCCGGCTACGGGGCCGATTCGATGCGGCTTTACGAGATGTTCATGGGTCCGCTGGAGGCCATGAAGCCCTGGAGCATGCAGGGTGTCGAAGGCGTATATCGCTTCCTGGCGAGACTCTGGCGAGCCGTCGTTGACAAGGACACAGGCGAGCTTGACGCTGCGGTCAAAGACGCCCCCGCCGATGAGGCGACGCTCAGACTGTTGAATCAGACGATCAAGAAAGTCGGCGACGATGTCGAAACCTTCAGTTTCAATACGGCGATCAGTGCCATGATGATTTTCGTCAATCATCTGGGCAGGCTATCCGTCAGGCCCAGAAGGGTCGTTGAGAAGCTTGTCTTGATCGTTGCTCCGTTCGCGCCGCACATCGCCGAGGAACTATGGGAAAGGCTTGGCCATGCCGAGAGTCTCGCCTACGAGCCCTGGCCCGAGTACGACAAAGAACTCATCAAAGAAAAAGAAATCGAATTGGCCGTGCAGGTCAACGGCAAAATAAAAGACAGGATCGTCGTTTCCGCCGACGCGGACGAAGAGCACATAGAGAGCGAAGCGCTGGGCCGCGAGAAGGTGAAAGCTGCCATGGGGGGCAAGCCCGCCAGGAAAGTCATCGTCGCCAGGCCCAGGATAGTGAGTATCACCACGTGATTCGCGATCTGAGATTTGAGATTTCAAATCATATACGTTGATGGGTGTCGAAATTGAAGCCAAACTGAAGGTGGATTCGCTGCCGCGGATAGAGCAGAGGCTCAAAGACCTCGGGGCTGAGTTTCTGGCCGAGCGGCAGCAAACGGACTGCCTTTTTGACGATGCAAACGGGACCTTAACCAGCAGCGACCGCTGCCTGCGCATACGCCGGCAGTCGGTCGGCGGCAATCAGCAGTTCTTCCTGGCCTTCAAGGGGGCCAAAGAGAGCAGCAATTTCAAGAAGAGGCAGGAGATAGAGATTGAAATTGAGGACGCGGACTCGATGCAGAACCTGCTGGCGGCACTTGGGTATGAGCAGGTATTCACTGTCGAAAAGACCCGTCAACTCTGGCAGCTTGGCGGCTGCGAGGTGGCTCTGGACCAACTGCCGCTGTTGGGCGATTTTGTGGAGATAGAGGGGCCGGATGACAAGAAAATCGCCGAAGTACAGAAGAGCCTGGGATTGGAGCATGTGCCGCACGTCGCAAAAAGTTATGCGATGCTGATAAAGGAAGTACGGGACAGTCGCGGCACGTGAATGACGATCCCCGAATCGACTCACGTGTTGCAGAACGCAGAACATGAAACCCGACGATGGCTACATTTGCTATATTATAAACCCGAAAGCGGGCGCCACCAGCAGCAAGCTCATTGGGCGGCGGTTCGAGCAACACCTCGTTAGCAAAGGATTCGAGGTCAGAGGCAGTCTGACCCGGTCTCTGACCCACGCCTGCGAGCTGGCAACGGATGCCGCGGTGGATTACAACTGTGCGCTGGTCGTCGCCGTCGGGGGCGACGGCACCATCAGGGAAGTCGCCCACGGCCTGGAGGGGAGCAACAGACCCTTGCTGATCATCCCCCACGGGACTGAAAACCTGCTTGCAAACGAATTAGGCTTTGACGAGAGACTCAAGACCATCATCCGAACGTTCGAAGCCGGATACATTCGGCTGCTGGATTTGGGAAGGGCGAACGGGAAGTGCTTTACCTCGATCGCAGGCTTTGGCTTTGACGGCGCGGTCGTCCGGCGGATGAGTCAGCAGCGGGCAGGCCACATCAATCATTTTGATTACTTCTGGCCGATCTGGCGAACGTTCTGGGAGTACAAGTTCGGGCCGATGCAGGTGACTGTTGACGGCGAAGAAATTTTCGACGGTCGCGGCCTGGTGTTTGTCGGAAACATCTCGCGCTACGCCATCGGCCTGCAGATCCTGCACTATGCGGATTTCGGCGACGGCCTGCTGGACGTGTGCATTTACAAATGCGCATCTCAGCTTCACCTGGCCAAGCACTCGCTCATGACCATTCTGAAACACCACGCCAACAGGCGCGACGTCATCTATCGTCAGGGCAAAAATATCTCCGTTCGCTCCGATACGGCTTGTATCAGAACTGAAATCGACGGTGATCCGGGCCCGGCCCTGCCGGTACAAATCAACGTCATCCCACATGCGGTCAACTGTATCGTGCCGGAGGGCGCCAAGCCCGCCGGGGTTAGAACAAGAATCATCAGAGCCATAGGGTGATCCAAAACGCGCGACACCCTGGAGCAGAGCATGAGCAAAGCAGATTTCAGGATTGGCAATGTTGAAATTGGCCTGGACGCGCCGCTGTTTGTCATGGCGGGGCCATGCGTTATCGAAAGCAAAACCGGTTGTCTAAACATCGCCCGCAAGCTTGTGGAGATCGGCCGCAAAACCGGGGTGGGAATGATCTTCAAAGCCAGCTTCGACAAAGCCAATCGCTCCAGCGTGCGCAGCTTCCGCGGCCCGGGCCTTGAAAAAGGGATAGAGATTCTCGCGGCGGTCCGGCAACAGACCGACCTGCCCGTGATGACCGACGTGCACGAGCCGGCCCAGGCCGTCCCGGTTGCCGAGGCCGTAGATTGCCTCCAGGTCCCCGCTTTTCTGTGCAGGCAAACGGATTTGCTGTGTGCCTGTGCGAGGACGGGAAAGCCCCTCAATATAAAGAAGGGCCAATTCCTCTCTCCCGGCGAAATGAAGAACGTCGTCGAAAAGATTCACGCCTGCAGGAACCACAAGGTGATGCTCACCGAGCGCGGCACGTTCTTCGGCTACAACCGGCTGGTCAACGACATGACAGCCATTGAGACGATGAAGAAGCTGGGTTGCCCGGTTGTCTTTGACGCAACACACAGCACGCAGCAGCCGGGTGGACTCGGCAGCGCCAGCGCCGGCCGGCGGGAGATGGCCCCTATTCTCGCCAAGTCAGCAATCGCCGCCGGCGCCAACGGGCTATTTCTCGAGGTGCACACGCACCCGGACAAAGCCAAGTCCGATGCCGCCTGCGTCATGCCGATAGACTGGCTCGAAGAGTTGCTGATGATTTGCAGGAAGATATTCGAGGCCGTGCGGGGGTAGAAATGGCTGAAAGAAAGAACTACTTGTACGGCCCCGTCCCGTCACGAAGGCTGGGGCGAAGCCTCGGCGTTGATATCGTGCCGTTCAAGGTCTGCTCGCTCGATTGCATTTATTGTCAGCTCGGCAGGACTCTTGAAAAGACCGTCGAGCGAAGGGACTACGCGCCCATCGAATCGGTCCTCGCCGAGCTCAAGCAGGCATTGGCGGAACACATTGAGGTTGATTATATCAGCATCGCCGGCTCGGGCGAGCCGACTCTCCACGCCCGGCTCGGCGAACTCATCGACGGTATGAAAGAAGTCACCGATATCCCCATCGCCATAATAACCAACGGCACACTTCTTTATCGACCCGACGTGCGCACGGACTGCGCCAAGGCGGACGTCGTCATACCCTCGTTGGATGCAGCCGATGAGGAAACATTCCGACGAATAAACTGCCCTTGCCAAGGTATCAGCATTGGGAAGGTTATTTCCGGCCTGTGCGCCTTTCGCGAGGAATTCGCCGGCCGGATATGGCTCGAGGTCTTCGTTGTCGAGGGCATAAATACGGGCCGGGATCAAATTGCCGGGATTCGGGAGGCCATCGAGCGCATCCGGCCCGACAAAGTTCAACTCAATACCGCCGTGCGACCTACCGCCGACCCAGGCGTCAGACGCCTGGATGCCGAGACGCTGCACCAAATCGCCGCTCTGCTGGGCCCTCGCTGCGAGGTCGTGGCCGACCTCTTGCCGGCCCATCCCCAGGCACTCATCGACAAAGAGCCCCAGAGCACTCCGGGACCCCCTGCCGCAACAAGCTCAACGGCGCAGACGCTTCTATCAATGCTGAAACGCAGACCGTGCTCGCTGAATGATATCCGCGCGAGCCTGGGCCTGAGTCGCGACGAAGTGCTGAAACACCTCAGTGACCTCCAAAACCAGGGTCTGATCCAGTCCGAAAATAGAGGGACAGGCACTTTCTACAAGGCTTCGCCCTGAGCCAAACACAAGCATTCGAAGACCAGAACCCTGGCAAAAATTCTCCGAATTTGCCTCTAATTTGCTCATATTCACACGCAATTTGTAAAGCCGGGAGGCTTATTGGCCGATAAAAGCGTTGTAGTGTTTTTCAGAGCGTCGATTTTATCACGTTCTCTAAGAAAAAGTGAAATTCGTCCTTAAGGGAGCCGCGTTCAGGCCGATAACAGATTAGAAGGTGAATACGGAGTATTTGGCGGCACAACGCGTGCCGGCCGGTTTTGTCGAAATGCTATGAGAAATATGAAGCAACAATTACTGCTTAACAAAGGTGAAGAGAAGTATATTTTTCGCTACGACGCCGGCAGGGAAGACGAGCTTCTCGATGCCTTGATTGACCAGGCAAAAGACAAACGTACGGATTTTGACTGGTTTGATGCGGCCGTGCTAAGCTTCAAGCTCACCCAGTCCCTTATCCGGCAGGCGGACAACCTTTTAGGTGAAAATGCAGACGCCCAAGTACAGACGAGTTAACCACCAAGGCGTCTGTTGAGATGCCAGGCAGAGTTACGTCTTACGATCGTTGCAGAAATCTCCAGAATAACTAAACAAAGATTAGGTAGATTATGGAAGACAGCATTATCATCCACAAGTTCTTAGATTATCTGAAATTTGAAAAACGGTTCTCCGAACACACCGCCAAATGTTATGGCGCCGATCTGGCACAGTTTTCTGAGTTCCTCAGGGGCAGATCGGAGAGCGGCGATATCGACGAGGAATCGATGTCAGCGGGCCACCACGATGCGGGAAGCGGTACGGCCGTGGCGACGCAGGTCGATTTGAGGATCGACCAGTTACTTCTGTCGGTGCAGACGGACGCCGTCCGAACCTACCTGGCCTTTCTGAACGAGAAGGACTATTCAAAAGCGACCGTCGCCCGCAAACTGGCAACGCTGCGAAGCTTCTACAAGTTTCTCGTCAAGAGAAGCCACGTCACCTCCAATCCGGTCGTTTCAATCCGAACGCCGAAACAGGAGAAGAAGCTGCCCCGCTTTCTCGAATACGATGAAATCAAGAGACTCCTCAGCACGCCGCCGGTGAACACGTGGCTGGGCGCCAGAGACAGAGCCATCCTCGAGACGCTCTACAGCACGGGAATCAGAGTCAGCGAGCTTGTAGCGCTGAACATGGATGACGTTGACTTTCTGGGTGAAGTCGTTCACGTCAGGGGCAAAGGCAAAAAAGAGCGGATCGCGCCCATCGGCTCGTCGGCCCTCCAGACCATACAACACTATATGGAGTACCGCAGTAAGCGCGCGCAAAGCAACGGCAATTTCGACGCGAAGGTCTTGTTCGTGAACAAGCACGGCCGACGGCTCAGCACGCGCAGCGTCCGCCGCAAGATGGACAAGTATCTCAAGATGGCCGGACTCGATCCGGCGATCAGCCCGCATACCCTGCGTCACAGCTTCGCCACGCACATGCTCAACAACGGCGCGGATCTGCGCAGCGTCCAGGAATTGCTCGGCCACCAGTCGCTGTCAACCACACAGATCTATACGCATCTGACCACAAGAAGACTCAAAGAGGTCTATGACGGCGCACACCCTCGAAACAACGGGCACGACAGCGACGAGTCGTGACAATTTCGCAGAATAAAGTATGTCATATTGAAAACCCGCAAGTGCCACCTGCGGGTTTTTTTTGTTTCCTTTGACGGACCAATGGGGTATGATGGCCTTGAAACATCCCTGAAGAAGGTGTGTTTGGCTGCGGCTTTTGCCGTGGCAGGAGGCAAGACATGAAGCCAATGACAAAGCAACTCACAACGGGGGCGCTTATTCTGGCGTCCGTCACCGTCCTGTCGTTCGGCATAAGGCAGGTCCGCTTCAGCCTCCATCGGGCCCGCGAGGCCGCAAGCGCCCCGGCAACCGCCTATCCGGCCTCGCCCCCGCGCGCGGGCGACTCCGGACAATCCTCGGTCAACAAACATTCCGGCGACAATGCCCGGCGCGAGCAGGCTCTCGACGCCCTCGCCGAACAGGCTTATCGACCCTCCGACTCAAACGCACTCCAAGCTGAAACCTATCAGGAGCACGCCAACGCTTCCGGTTGGGAGGCATGGGCCGACGATCGCCTCGCCCCCCGCCCGGAATCGGGCGAACGGGCGGATAGTGTTCCCATGGACAAGTCATTCAAGGGCGACGATGCCAAGTCCAAAGGCTCGAACGGCCTCCAAAAGATATCCCTCGGCGCCTATGAGAATATCTATATCACCGAATCGGGTGAGCATTGGTATGTCAGTAAACAGCCGGACGGCACCACCACCAAGATGCAGCTCCAGGTCGAAGACCGTGACGGCGAGGTCGTCATCGCCGGAACGGGAGAGGCTAATGTGTACCGTCCCGGCGCCGGAGGCTCGAACGGCCTTCAAAGAATACCCGTGGGCGCCAACGAGAATGTCTATATCACCGAAACGGGTGAGCATTGGTACGTCAGTACTCAGCCGGATGGCACCACCACCAAGGTGCCGTTCCAGGTCGAAGACCGTTAACGCCGAGGCCATCCTCGTCGGCCCGAAGCGGAAATCGGAGGCAATCGGGCAGCAGCATACATAAAAAGCGAGAATAGCGAAGCCGCGGGCGCGCCCCGACTGCGACACTGACTAACACAGGCGAATAAACCGTGCTCGTCCATACTAATCCCGTCTGAGCAATCTGATGCGTCATTGCTCCGGGAAATTCAGGACGCCGAACTCGCCGCGATGCTGCTTGACGAGCCGGTCGTACGCCTTGGCCGCCTCGACTTCGTCGCTGTAGTAGCCGCACGTGGTGGAACGTCCATCAAGCGTGATATGGACATACCATTTACCCCTGCGCTTGTCGAAATGAATCCCTGTATATTGCGTCTCGGCGCGTTTCTTCTTGATTTTGGCGTTCCAGCAATTCTGCTGTTTTGTCGCCGGGCGCAGATTCGCCTTGCGATTATCGCCTGGATTGCGATTGATGTGGTCCACGACCAGCTCGTCGGGCACCGGGCACAGCTCTCTGTGCATCAGGACGCGCGTTTCCTTGCCTTTTCTGTCTTTCTTGGGTATTTTGCGAGCGGCGTAGCCATAGTACGTGCAGTACCAGTTATATTGATTGAGCTGCTCGAAATCCTCCGGATCGACGATGGCGAACTTGCCCTTCGTCAGTTTAATCCGGCGGAAGGCGTAGCCGTACCGCACCCGCCGGTACAGAAGGACGACCCGCACCGCGATGCGAACCAGGATCGTCGGAACCGGCAATGAAAAGGAAATGTCAACCTTCGTCAAAGCGGGCATTGAATGACACGCAAGGGAATCAGAATATCAGATCATCAGGGTGTAGATGATCAGGCAATCAGGACATCGGGTGGCAGCCATTAGATAATGGATGCCATTTCACGGCACCCTGCTGCTACTGGCTACGGCCCACGAATCTCGGGACGAGGCTGATTACTGGGGCCCGTGTTTGACCCAAAGGGTGTGTCATCTCGACTGAAGCCGAAGGCGGAACGGAGAGATCTGTTCAAGATAGATTCCTCCGCTTCGTCCCCCCGCTCTTGTCTTCGACAAAAAGACGCGGGGAGACTCCGGTCGGAATGACAGGAGCCATAGACAGCAGAATTCATTAACGACGACAGATGACTGGACCTGCTGGTCCAAAATGCCGTACTCCGGCCAACCGATGTGAAAACTGAAATGTCAACACCCTCCGCCTGCTGGCGGCTCGCGTTTGCCTTCTGGCAAACTATTGGCTATTTTAAGGCAATAGAAAACACCCGTCAACAAGAAAACGGCTAAAAAATAGGAATTTTTTGGCCGCCCTGGGCTTGCCGAACGGGAAAAGGCACAAATTCACACAAAGAAATGGAAACCACGAATGAACACGAATGAACACCAATAAGCAGGTAGTAGCCGCCGATGAACGCAGATGAACGCGGAT